>JAGOSI010000031.1 GCA_018062385.1 Minisyncoccota bacterium | reverse complement strand
CCAATGGGTACAAAGATTTATGAAACAAAGCTAGAGCAAAGTTTGTACGGAACTTTTTCTACCGATTTTGAATTAAAAAATGATACCCCACTTGGTACTTATGAAATTAGAGTGTTTGGTCAAGCTTATAATTTTGATGTTGAAGAGTATGTATCATCTGCCTTTAAACTAGAGGCTGAAACTAATAAGGAGGAATACATTGATGGAGATAATTTAAAGTTGAGTATTCAGGCCGATTATTATTTTGGTGTACCATTAGATTCTGGTACGGTATCTTATTCCGCTACTGCGCAAGATTATTATTTTGATAAATATCAAGACGAATATTTTGATTTTAGTGGAGGTTGGTATGATTGTTATTCTTGTGGTTACGGTGATGAGTATTTGTTTAGAGGGGAAGTAGAAATTAACGAAAACGGACGGGCAGAAATTGAAAGAAAAATTAATTTTGCTGATTATTTTGAAAATAAAGATGATGAAAGTAGTAAGCTGATAACTTTCTTTATAACTGCCAAAGATACTAGCGGGCGTTCGGTTTCAATGCAAAAAACTTTTGTAGCACACAAAGGCGAATTTTACCTAGGAGCCAAAACCGATAAGTATTACACCGCAGTTAATACTCCGATTAATCTAAAACTGAAGACGGTAAATACTAAGGGTGAAGCAATCGGTGTTGTAAATATTGAAAAGAATATTTACAAAGTGGACTGGGAAACATTTAAACGTCAGGAGGTTGATGGCGGTTTCTATTATCGCTCAGAGAAAAAACTGACTGAGATTAATAGAGAAATTATTGGTACTAATAATGGAGGTGATTGGAGTGGAGACGTAAGTTTGTCTAAAGAAGGGCAGTACGAAATACATATTTTGGCGAAGGATAATAGAGGTAATAAAATCAAAACTATTTCCGACCTTTATATTTTTGGACAGGACACGGTAACTGTACCACCAAATAATAACTACGAACTTGATCTTGAAGTAGAAAAAAATACAGTCAATGTTGGTGAAAAAGCTTCGCTCTTAATTAAATCACCTTATAAAAAAGCCAAGGCTTTAATCTCGATTGAACGCGGAACAGTTTATGATTATTGGATTGTTGATGTGGTTGGTGGTCTGTATTTGCACGAGTTTGAAGTTAAAGGTGAATACTTACCAAATATACAAGCCTCAGTTCTCTTGCTTTCGTCTGATCCAGAAATAAAGTATGGCAGTACCAATTACCAGATTGGAGGGGAGGAAAATAAATTAGATATAGAAGTGATGGCTGATAAGTCACACTACTTACCTGGTGAAAAAGTAAAACTTACAGTTAAGACCAAAAATCATAAAGGAGAGGCAGAGCCAGCAGAGGTGTCTTTGGCGGTAGCTGATTTGTCGGTATTAGCTTTGAAGGGGAATCCTAAGAAAAATCCGCTTGTGTTCTTCTATGACGGTTTTCCACTTTATGTCTCTACTGCTAGTAATATAAAAAATATTTTGCACGAAGTTGATATTCCGCTTGGTACCAAAGGTGGTGGTGGAGCATCGCCTGATGATTTGGCTACCAAAAAACGCGGAGTCTTTAAAGATACTGCCTTTTGGCAGGCACAGGTGAAAACTGATACTAATGGTAATGCTGTGGTCGAATTTACTTTGCCTGACAATCTGACTACTTGGCAAATTGAAACTTTAGGTGTAACAAAAGACACAAAGCTTGGAGTTGATTACAAGGAGTTTACAACCAAAAAGGATTTGATGGCCTTGCCACTAAAACCAAGATTTGTGGTGGCAGGAGACACGTTTTCTTTAGGAGCAAAGATCTTTAATCAAACAGATAGTGGTAAAACAGTAGATGTCTCACTTGAGAGTAGTACATTATCATTTAAGGATAAAAATTCCACTTCTGTTTTTATCAATAGTGGTGAATCAAAAACAGTATATTTTGAGGTGATGGCAAGTTCGACCATGCAAATAGGAGAGCATGTTTTTACCTTTAAAGCTGCGAGTGAAAATCTGGCTGATATTGTTGAGCAGGTGATACCCATCACTCCTAATGATAATTATGAAACTGTCGCTACGGCAAATTTCACTAAAGATAATTTGTCGACAGAATATATTTATGTACCTGACGAAGTGATTGATGGTAAAGGTGGTCTAACAATAAACGCCAATGCCACGATGGCGGTGTTTATGACTGATGCACTAAAATATATGGTGACATATCCATATGGTTGTAGTGAACAGTTGGCAAGTTCCCTTAGTACAATCGGTTCGCTTACTAGTGCTTTGACTTTACCAAATGTAGAAGGTGAGTTTGATACTATTACTCATGAAGGTAAGACTTACGTCGTTGATGATGTGGTGGCAAATGGCTTGAAAAAAATCTATGAAGCTCAAACTTACAGTGGGGGATTCTCTTATTATAAAGGCTTGCAACCAAATCTCTCTTTGACCATGCATGTCGTTTTGGCTCTCGATATATTGAAAAAGGCTGGCTATGAGATCAGAGGTTCAGTGATTGAAAATGCATTAAAATTTGTTGAGTCTGAAACTTCAAGGTTGTATGAACAAAACCCCGATCAACAAAAAGAGACGGTAATTTTAGCGGAATATATTTTACGTAAAGTCTCCAGTAACGATAAAACAAAGTTAACGAATATTGTTAAAGAATTAATCGAAGACGATGCTTTTGTGAATGAAAAAATTAGCAGTGTGTCGTTAGCTTATTTGGCAATTATCACAGTTGAAGATTTTGGTTGGGGAGGAGAAAAGAAAGTCTATAAAGCCTTTTTAAATCGCTTAAAAATCGATGGTCGAGGTGCTTATCTTGAGAGTGTGGGGAACATTAATTCTGACTATTTTGAAACTGGTATCAAAAATACTGCTTTGGCGTTGGAAGTTTTTGTGGCACATAAGGATGAGAATCCAGCGATGGGAAATGTCTTGCGTTGGCTTTTGGCCAGTCGAGATCATAGAGGGGTGTGGGGCAGTACCCAAAATACTTTCTCGGCGGTAAATGCGATGGTGGAATACTTGAAGTGGCAACATGAGACTGAAGCTGAGTTTACTCTCCTTGGTTTACTTAAGGGTATGGAAATATTCAAGTTTGATTTTAATTCAGAAAATATTTTTAGTACGCAGACCAAATTTATTCCGATTGATGATTTGCCAAGAAAGGAGTTGTTACCACTAACCTTTGAGCGAACAAGTAAAGATACAAATAGTATGAATACAAATTTATACTATGATTTGTCATTGCGATATTATCTTCCGATTGATCTTTTGCCTCCAAGAGACGAGGGTATAACTATCACTAGAAGTATTTTACCTTTACAAAGCGAAGAGAATAGCACCTCAATTAATCAGGTAAAGGTAGGGGAGGTTGTGAAAGGGAAATTGGTAGTTACAGTACCTAGTTACTACCAGCACATTGCTGTTGAAGATTTTATTCCGGCAGGTTTTGAGATTATAAATTTCAATTTAGCAACAGAAGATCAATCCTTGTTACAAGAAGAAAGTTATGACGAGTTTATTAATTATGATTATGAAAACCTATCGTCAGGCACTTACGGTTCTTCAGTAGAAGAGTTCGGTCCTTATTCTGATTATGGTGGCAAATCAAAAAAACTACCTGTTGGCATACTTCACCCAACTCACGTTGAGTCACACGACGACCGAGTCTTTGCTTATGTCGAAAGGGTGTCACCTGGAGTTTATGAGTATGAATACTTTATGCGCGCTCTGGTACCGGGAGTGTTCCAACAACTACCAGCTAAAGCAGAAGTTTTGTATTTCCCAGAAGTCTTTGGACGTACCTCGGGGGAAATGATTACAGTTACTCCGTAATATTAATCTCAATTATTTCACGTTTGTTACTGTCCTTGCTTTGGGCGGTAATTTCGTAATTCCCTAGATCAGTAGGTTTGAAAGAAAGTTCCTTACCGGCTCCAATAACTTTACCGTTACTACTCCAGATTGATTCTGTTCTGGCTGTTAGCGGTATTGTTATATCTTTAAAGTATTGAAAAACATCATGATTTTGCGGACTAAGAATTAGGTTGCTGGCCGTTAATAAATTTGCCTTAATCAAAATATTGTCATCAGGTAGACCCCATTCATCTGATTCGTTTATTGGCCAGCGCACAATTTCATCTAAAATAATTTGTGAATCGTGGTGGTAATTTGAATTAACTAGCAAGTTCATAACATCATGCCAAACCGCTCCCGCTCCCACTGATCCAGAGATTTGTTTTAGGGGTTCATTCTCGGTGTTGCCAATCCAAACTCCAACCACATAATCACCAGTGTAACCAACCACCCAGCTGTCGTGATAGTCTCTTGAGGTGCCGGTTTTTACGCCGTAATCTTTGGCTAATATATTTAAATTACTTTCTAATCCAAACTGATTTACGCCTGATAATCGGTCTTTTAAAATCGTATGTATTAGTTCGGTGTATTTACTCTCGCTAATTCTTGATCGAGTTGTGATGTTTGATTGTGGTGGTAATGAAAAATTTTCAGAGTTATTTTTTAAAATTTTGACTGGTTCAATGATTCCAGCTTTGGGGAATAGGGTGAAGTAGTGTGTCAATGTTAGTAAATCCATTTCTAGTCCTCCAAGAGCGATTCCGTATTGATAATTGTCATAATCTTGTATCGGTTTAAACTTCAAGTCATTACTAAGAAACGAATAAAAATTATTTAGACCGATATATTCGAGAGTTTTCACTGTTGGTACATTTAAACTATTGCTTAGAGCTTCATGAAGTGTGACTTCACCACGATATTTTCCATCATAATTTTTTGGGTATAAGGAAAAACCAGTCGCAATCGAATACTTATATTCTCGATCCTCAACCATGGTGTAAGGTCTGAGCCCAGACATAAATCCTTTCAAATAAATTAGAGGTTTGACAGTAGAGCCAATCGGTCGTGGCTCTATCGTCATATTTATCTGATCCCCGTCACTTTGGTTTGAGGGATTTTTACTACCGACAAGTGCAATGATTTCAGAGTTTTTCGGGTCAATGACTGCCACGGCCCCATTTCTAGCCCCGCGGTCTCTTTCTTGGGCGAGTTGTCGATTTAAAATTCCCCTAATAGTTTTTGTTATTTCGCTGTCTATAGTAGTTTGGCAAGTTTGTGAGCAATCAAGACCAGATGTCCTTAGCTCAAAAAAAGCGTCGTCTTGAAATGAGTATTTATCAGTGGCTTTAGGATGGACAAAAGTTTCCTTTAAAGAAATTTTTTGGTGTAATTTTTTTGAAAATGTTTTATTAGCTTCTTGCCATGGATTTCTAGTGCTCGGGTTGGAAAGGGTGGCGAGAAGGGATATTTTTTCACTGTAAGAGGTATTTTTTAGTGATTTATTAAAATAAGCTTGGCTAGCGGTTTCAAATCCCTGAATTTGATTCCCTAAATAGACGCTGTTTGCGTACATAATCAATATCTCTTTTTTGCTAGAGAAAAGCTCAAGGCTAAAGGCATAAAAACTCTCCTTTAGCTTGTTTTTCAGGTTCCGCTTTGATTCTGTGCCCAATAAATTTTTGGTTAGTTGCTGGGTTATAGTACTGGCACCACCAGCTTCACCTTCACGTAGATAGTTTATAAAAGCTCGCAATGTACTAATAGGATTAATTCCTACATGGTAATAAAAATATTTATCCTCTTTTTCTAAAAGTAATTTTTCAAAATCGGATTCAAGAAAAAGGGTGGGGGCTACATAATGGTCTCGGATATTTGTCTTGATACTAAGTGGTACATTATGTCGGTCGTAAATAATTACCGACAATTGCGACTGGTATTTTTCTTCTGCATCTTTAGCTGTTTGCCAAGTTAGAATTATTAAAATAATGAAAGTTGCAATCAATGGGTATTTGTAAGTCATTATAAATACCCTTCCTCTAACAAGTGGTTTGCTGGCACTGCTGGTAAATTTCATAGTTTATATTAGCTAGCTAAGTTTTTAATTTTCCTATAACCAAGATAGATAGTTAACAGAACTAAAACCCCGACCCCGATTTGTAGTGGGAGAGGAAAAGTGGCTGAATAAGCGAGAAGAAAAGCAAAAGGTGAAACCCCAATCAAAGTAGCGAGGCTGTAGGTTGAAAGTTTTATGGAAGTAAAAAGACCAATAGCATAACTCAAAATATCAACCGGTATCATAATGCGTAAAGCGACGATGTTCCAGAAAACATATTTATCACCCAAAAGTTTTTCGTAACGGGAGATTTTTTCTAGATCATAGTGTTTTTCTATAAATGGCTTACCCAATCTTCTGGCAATAATAAAAGCGATAATAGCACCCAAGGTCCAAGCGGTGATGCTGAGTAAGGCGGAAATGAATCCACCCCAAAGTGCTGTAGCTACCGGAATAAGAGGGAGGGTATTGATCGGTGCGACTACAGTAGAGATGGTAGCAAGGGAAACGTAGACAAACATACCCCAATAACCGAAGTCTAGATATTGGACAATTTCTTCTTTGTAGGTAGTGGAAATAAAAATAGCCAAGACAAAAAAACTTACCAGTAAGAGTAATTTTATAAGTTCAGATTTATTAGTAATTCCAAGCACTCTTTAAAGAGTAGCAAATAAGCTGGTATAATCAATAACTATATGGATATACATTTAATTGCTCTCTCAGTGTTGGAAGGTTTAACCGAATTTTTACCAATTTCTTCAACGGCTCACCTTATAATTGCTTCCAAGTTGTGGGTGGTTGATTTAACCGATGCTTATGTAAAATTTTATTTATTATTTATACAGCTGGGGGCACTTCTTGCTGGAGTGGTTATTTTTGCGCAAAAGATTTTGACTGATAGAAACCTTTTTATAAATATCTGTATCAGTTTTATTCCGAGTGCAGTGGTTGGATTTTTGGCGTATAAAATGTTTAAGCATCTCCTCGAAGGAAATATGCTTTTGCTGGCGTCTATGCTATTTATCGGCGGAGTGATATTTATTTATCTCGAGAAAGTTTTTATGAAGAAGGGTGGAATAGAAGATGTGCGAGACTTTGGTAAAAGAGAAATTACCAAGACCGATGCTTTTGTTGTGGGTTTGGCGCAGGCGGTGGCGATTATTCCTGGGGTGTCGCGTTCGGGAGCGACGATTGTGGCCGGTATTTTGCGAGGTATCAAGCGTGAAGTTATTTTTGAATATACTTTCATTTTGGCTTTACCAACTCTTGGTGCGGCGGTACTTTACGACGCTTATAAGTCGCGAGCCATGCTCTCTGATATAAATTCCTATCAAGATTTAATGATCGGATTTCTGGTAGCTCTAATTGTGGCTAGTATCACGCTTTATATTTTGAAAAAATATCTGCCAAAAATATCTCTGACCTTCTTTGGTTGGTACCGCATTGTTTTAGCGATATTGGTGATTTTAATATTTGTGGTTTGATAAAGTAGTATTAAAAAAATAAAAGACCGGCGCCGAAGGCGCCGGTCTTTTATTTTTTAAATGCACCCTTTAGCTTTATAAAATTCAGTGGCAGTTGGTGTGTCACCAGCTTTTATTTCCGCCACTCGTTCTTGACCTAATATCTTTTCAAAACAGGTAATTTGTTCGGGAGTGAAAGAGGTGGAGACGTTCTCTGGTTCAATACCGACTGACTCCAAAGCTTTTTCTTGAGTAGGTGAAAGGTTAGGATTTTTACCTTCGGGAATAGTTGAAGAAGGTTTTGCATCTATATCTTTCATCATTGGTGTGTCGCCAGGTAGACAATCAGCGTCTATATAATCACATTCCTGTTGTTCTTTTTGATTAAATATTAGAGGCTTAATATTTAGAGGGTCAACAATAAAGAAATAAATACCAACCAGAATAATGATGAAGAAAATTACTCCCAGCACCATAAAGAAAACTTCAAAGAATCTTTTCATATAGATAGTATAACAGGTTTGAAATAAGATTATTTCCATCTAGACATCTCCTTAAATATAAGTAATATACGCTTTGGAATATTCCATTTTCTTTTGAAAGGGTAACAAATGAATAATAGACTTAAGCTTTTTGTAGTACTTTTAGGTGGAAGACCATTTGGTGCCACTATCGAGCAACACAATGTTTTTTGGGGTGTGGCGCATGAACTTGAAGATTTATATGGAGCAATCAAAAGATC
>JAGOSI010000030.1 GCA_018062385.1 Minisyncoccota bacterium | reverse complement strand
ATTGGCGATTGCCTAACTAAATCCTGTATAACACTATACCTAATATCATTTCTGATATTTTCGTCTAGCGCTCTTACTTTTCTTAAGTAAGCGGTAAGATACTGGCATGGAAGTGTTTTTTGCAAGTCCCAAAAATACTCCACGATACCACCCCCCAACACAAAGCTCATCGCGGTATAGCACACAATTATTTATTTACCCAAAATACTTTTATGTTTTTTGTATAGGTAAAATCCAACAATCGTAAATAATGTATATACAATAACTAACATCATTAACGGCGAACCGTTTTCATTATTTAACCAGTCTGGCTCATATAAAAAGAGACTTATATCTCTATACACCTCAGCAAGAAGTAGGCAGGCAAATAATATTCCAGAAAAAACTAAATTAATTTGGGAATGTTCTAGTTCCGTAAATATGATTTTGTTTATTTTCCAGACAAAAAATCCAACCATCACAATTCCCAATACAATCAAGAAATTTTCAAAATATTGACTATAATCAAGATGATAAAATACACTTGTATCAAACAAGATCACCCAAAGCAATTTGGTCAAAAGATCGATAATACCGAAAGTTGAAAAATATACCGCAAAAGTAAAAATAATAATTTCCACACTTAGCACAGTCATCTTTAGCCAATTACGCATAATATAATTTAATTAGTTAAATTGAAAGCGATATTATTTGGGTTTATATTGTAATCAGAGGCTTTATCTTTTAAGTTTCTTCGAAACTCTTCAATCCCATTAACAGTTTCTGTTTTTGTTCTTTCTCTAGTTATTTGCGCTACTTCTTCTAAAAAATTCACTCTATGACTTGTCAGGCTCTGACCTTAGATACCAGGCTCATCTCCCAGTGAAATTCCTGGCACTATTGGTTGAGGAATTTTATTTGTTTTTCTATTAATAAAAAAATTTGGATTATCTTGATACATTTGCAATAAATAATTCAACATATTTTGAACATCATTTTTATTTTCTAGGTAAACAACAATACCATCACCTCTTATCATACCTATGCGATTAGGTCTTCTGTATTCATCACTTAACTCTAATGCTCTGTCCTGCACCTTACATGTCATTAGTAAACTATTAGCACTTGCTTCATCTATAACTTTTTGAAACACATCCACAATATTTCTTGAATCTGGATTTAAGTAAATTCTATATTGTAATTTAGGAACATCTCCTCCTAAACGATGTCTTGCATATTCATTTGAGCGCCAATGAATAAAGCTGTCTTGAAATTTGATATTGGTGTATATGTGTCCCTCATTGTCGGAGACTTTAAAAGATGGCGCTTGATATAAAAGATTGTCAAAATACATAGCTTTTTTCTCTCCTTTAATACAGCTCTCATAATCTCGATCATTTGCATCAAGACTTTTTACGTAAACTGCTTTTTTGTCAGATAAATCTTTTTTTTGTTCAGTAGTTAAGCCTGCTACACTTATAGCTAGATTATCAACAATGAATTGTGTATATTTTTTACGTAAATTTATGAGATCTTCTGGGTGTTGAAGTAATTCATTTTCTGAATCAGGAATATTTATTTGATCAAAATAATTTTTAGTAAACATAATTTTCTTATCAAAACCATGAAGCAGAGAACTTATTTCTTCATCAGTTAATTCGCGTTTTGCTTTCCATATCCAATCAACCCCTTCGTTTGCAATTTTTTCACGCAATTTTGATATAAAAGTCAAAGTTTCAATACTTTCATCATCCAATTCGTTTATCGTTCTCTCTGAATTATATGATTTAAAATTTTCGCTCATGTTTTATATGTGTATTTAAGAAGCATTTTACAAGTTACATTACAATACCACCCCCAACACAAAGTTCGTCTAGGTATAATACACAAGACTGACCACTTGCCACTGCCTCAGTTGAAACCTCGGTTATTTCCAGAGTAATTTCAGTATCAGTTATTGATTTTACTTCTACTCCAAATGGTTTTTGTCGATAACGAGTTTGTGCTGATAGTTTATCGCCAACATTCAATTTTTCGCGTAAAACTATATTTTGCAAAACTAAATCTTGAGACTTTTTTAATTCTGGTCGCTCATTAGCCACCGTGATAGTGTTGTTGGTAAGATCTTTTGATTGCACATAATATACTTCACGATTTTGATCATGAGTAAAAATAGTAAAACCGTGCCTTTGTCCAAGAGTATATACCATTGCTCCTTGATGTTTACCAATGACTTTTCCTCCTATATCCAAAACATCACCCTCCTGTAAATCAACATAATGAGAAATAAACTCAGGTATATCGATATGTCCAAGAAAGCATACTCCCTGACTATCTTTTTTTGTCGCCGTTGGAATACCGACCCTCTCAGCCTCCTGACGAATCAGTTCTTTATTGGTATCACCAATTGGTAGCAAGGTGTAATCTAGTTGTTCGTTCGTCAAAGACCAGAGAAAATAAGATTGGTCTTTATTTCCATCCACCCCTCGATACAGAGACGGTTTTTTTTCTTCATTATCAATCCGTCTAGCATAATGTCCTGTCGCAATAAAATCTGCTCCTTTTTCTTTAGCAAAACGCATAAACGCTCCAAACTTCACGTACTTATTGCACATCACATCGGGATTTGGTGTTCGTCCGGCAATATATTCCGATATAAAATACTTAGCCACATCGTCCCTATACTCCTTTTCGGCATCGCAAGTTAAAAACGGAATATCTAAATGTGCAGCCACTCGCATCGCATCCAGCCTTTCCTTCTCCCAATTGCACACCAAAAAATCCGGGTGCCAAACTTTTATAAATACCCCAACGACATCATAACCCTGTTCTTTAAGACGCCAAGCAGCCACCGAGGAATCCACCCCACCCGACATTCCTACAAATACTTTTTTACCCTTCTTCATAATTTAGACTACGCTAACAAACAAACCCAGCTAACGCAAATATTTAGCTATATTTCGGCGATGTTCATCGAAATCTTTAGCGTAATAGAAATCACCCTTTTCATCAGTAATGTAAAACATGTACTCAGTTTTGGTTGGATACAAAACTGCCTCAATCGCTTCAAGTCCTGGGTTACCAATCGGTGTTGGTGGCAAACCTTTATTTAAATAAGAGTTATAAGGAGAATCAATTTTTAAATCTTCCGGAGTCAATTCACTTAGTGGTTTGTGCAGTGCGTACTCAATAGTAGCATCCGCCTGAAGAGGCATATCGATTGCCAAACGATTTTGCAGAATACCTGAAACAATTTCTTTGCTCTCCTTTGTATTAGCTTCACGTTCGAGAATTGAAGCTAAAATAATTACCTCGTCGAAACTCAAACTGGTACTAGCCGAAGTTTGTAATGAAGTAGTTTTTTCAGTAAAAGTTTTAAGTAATAAATCTAGTAATTCCTGCTCATTATATGTATCAGGAATCATGTAGGTTTCAGGAAATAATTTACCTTCATGAACTTTTGCCATCTCAATAAATTTATCAGCATCAAATTCACTCAAGAGCGTCTCGGCTCTTTTTGCTAAATCCTCGGCTGTTTCACCTTCAACATGAGTCAGACGCAACAGACCTTCTGTATAGTTACCCTCAGTTAATTTGCGAGCAAGCTCAGGAATAGTTTGCGGTTTTGAGAATAGATAAGTACTAGCTTTAAGTGAAGCCGGGTCTTCAAAAATTGAAAAGTAAATAAAGAAAACCACCTCTGACCGGACAAAATGATTCTCTTTTAACAAAAGAGCAACATCTTGCACGGTTGATCCGACTGGAATTACCAACGGCGCATCAGTCGGAAAATCAGTTGGTGGATTTTCGATAAACACAAAAAAAGTATATAGACTAGCGACCCCAATCAGTAGCGAGGTCAATAAAAATAGTGACCACTTCAAAATCCGCCGAGGTTTTTTTACGGTCACTAAATTAACTTCGGTATTTGATTCTAGATTAACATCATTCATCTTAAGTAAGGTTTAAAGTGCAAAAAGTATAACATAAGCTTAAATCCCAGTAGCAATTCCGGTTGGCAAGTTGCTAGGAGCTTCTTTTCTGGTAGACATAATTCTCGGCAAGGATGGAGTAACAATCGAACCGCTTGGAATATGGTATATAGTAGCCAATTCCTCAGCTGACATCACTTTAGGATCATCAGCATGAGTTTTTCGATCGCGAGTTTTATACTCTCTAAGCTTGTAATCCACCAATTCATTTTTTTTATATCTTTCTTTTCTTGCACCAGATCGATCGGAAAAAAAATTGTAATTAAAATCAGTTCGCCATCTAACTCCTAAACCATTTCTATTCAACATATCGAATTGAGAAAAACTTCTTAAGACTGGAGTAAAGATGTCGGCATCAAATTTACCGGTTTCTGTGATATACAAGAATCTAATACCAACTTCATAGGCATATTTACCAACATTTCTTTCCATCGCTGCGATTCTTTCTCGTTCACCAATAGTGAGCATTTGTTGTTTTTCTCCTCCTTCTATCGTTACTCTTGCATCACGCTTCATGATTGAGTCAATTTTATCCTGCACTCCTTTCTCCCAAGTTGGTTTTTCTGAAAATAAATGTCCATTTTTGTAATTTCTTTTCGCGTGCGGAGTAGCTAAAACTTGTATCCAAACTCTTTCGTGAGGCTTTACCAAGCTTAAAGCTTCAATTATGGCTGACATCGGATCGTACTTTTCTTCTTCTTTTGGCATCTTATCAAGATTAAAATCTATGTAAGTTTTAATTGGTAAGGCCTGATCTTCCTTTTTGGCAATGTGAAAAGAAAATATCTCGTAACGTTTTGGATCCCAAACAATTTCATCAGCATAATCTTGTGGTTCTTCCACCACTTCAATACCAGGATATTGAGCATACAGCTGGGCCTCTAATGCATTCTTGATTTTCTTCCGCGGTACATTGATATAAAATCTCACTTCCCCGCCAACAGAAACCAATTCGAAGCTATAAGTTAGAGGATGTCGTCCGTCGATATATGTATGCATTAGATTGTCAGGCGAAGAAACATTATGAATTTGCGTAAACACACTCTCCATCGCTTCCGGTGACTTAAAAACATTTTGTGGCAAATTAATCCTTAAAGTCACTCGCCCACTAAATAGTAAAAACTTTAAATGCACATAGTAAACCCATTTTTCGTAAGTCAGACGCATTAAAATTAGAGGTAACCAGATTGGTGACAAAGCAATAATGAAAGATATCGCTAAAGCTAAATCAATACCTACCAATGAAAATATAAAATAAACAATAACTACACCCAAGAAAAATATGGTCGGCGCCATTATGCCTTTGAAAAGAATTTTTATACCTTCAATCATGTATTACATTGTACTACAAAGTAAACACCCACAGAATTACTTCTGTGGGTGTTTGAGGTCTTAAAAAATCAAGATTTATTCAACAACTGTGTAAGTACCATTTGATAGACGCTTAAAGATGTTGACGTCCTGCAAATTAACAATAATCGTATTGTCTTTCACATAACGCTCCTTGCGTACCTTATCAATCAGCTCCTCTCGAGATAAGGGACCTTCTTGAGCTAAAATTTCGCGAAGCACATCCTTCACCACTCCCGCTGTGTAACCCCACTCAGTTAGAGCGTAGAGACCGCGACCAACCAAAACAAATCGCTTGTCCTTAATTAGCTCATTATGAGTCGTAGCCACATGAGCCTTATGCTTGAAAAGATTATCAATAGATTCAGCCACTTCTCGGAAGTGCATTGGTGAACCATGACGCTTAACCGCTAGGTAAGCATAGTCACGGATCCCCTTTACTTTCACATTTGGACTATCAACCGGTCCCCAGTCACCTAGTGGGTTTCGACCAATTTGTTTTGAGATCAAAAGCCAACGACGCAAAACTTCTTCATCTTCCTGTTTTACCACATCAATCAAACTGTTTTTAAGGCGATTCATGATTTCATGTTCACTAACCAGCTCGTCACGACTCAAAGTCGCATAGACATTCTTGAGGGCTTTTTCAACTCCATCAGCCACTTTTCTTTCAGTGAACCAGCGATGGTTGTAATCAGTATTTTCTTTACCACGATAGAAAGGATCACCTACCACCAATAAGAAATATAGATGGTTTCTGATGATCGGGTCGTCGGTAAGCTCATCTAGCAATACATGCTCAGCAATGACACCGCCACCAAGCTTATCGATCAGAGTCTGCATTTCGATAAATAGATCGTAATGCTTTTTGTACTCCTCTGATCTTTGGATAGATTGAATCCCGTAGTTTTCGATTTGGCGCACACGCTCACGGGTAATACCGTAAGATTGGCCAATCGCTTCAAGGGTTGAGGTCTCGCCCTCAGCACCAAGACCATAACGCTTAGTTAAAACGTCGTTGGCACGCGGAGGCAAAACACTCAAAAGTGATTTAGTTATTTGTTTTGGTTTAAATGAAATCATAATAATTATTTAAAATTTTGTTCGAATCCCTCAATGCGTTGGCATATTTATAACATGAGTCTGCTATAAGGTCAAACTGTTAAACGCTACTAATATTTATGTAAAAACTAAAAAATTAAAAATTCGCCACTATTTCCTTGCTTTTTTTGGTAAATTATGGCATAATGAAGACAGGTAGTATTTTGAAACCAACTGGAGGACTCTAAAATGAGAAGAATGATAGCTTTATTGATTATATCGCTTATTAGTTTTTTGTTTATTTTACCCGAACAGGCTTCCGCTCATAACAGCCTTAGGGCCTTATATCAAGATGCTGTGGATTACAACAATGTATTTGCCCTTTTTGAGGTAGCAGAACATTTGGCCAATGATCCAGCTGGATACCAAATTATCGGTGTCAATGAATCTGATTTTGCAAAAGTTAAAGAGAAGATCTGCAAAAATTATCTCGACGGGGCAAAAAATGATCCACACGTAACCGAAGATCTACTTCATGAGGTAAGGCTAGCTTGCAATACCCAATCTAGTCTGGCCTTAAAATTTTAAAACCCCGCAAGAAAAAGACAAAGTCTTTTTCTTGCGGGGTTTTTTACTTTTTACACCTACCTCAACACAATATTCACTATCCTCCCTGGTACATAAATAAACTTTATTATCTCTCCCGCAGTGAGATGTTTTTGTAAGTCGGAATTATCTTGGACGGCCTGCTTGGCAATTTCCGGAGGAGCATCGGGAGCGATAGTAATATCACCACGCAACTTTCCATTTATTTGGACACCAATAGTTACCACATCATCAACCACCAATTTTTCATCAGCTTCGGGGAAAGATGTATGGTGGATTGATTGACTATTCCCGTTCTCTTTCCATAATTCTTCGGTTAGATGTGGAGCAAACGGTGCCAACAAGCGCAAGAAAGTCAGATAAGATTCTCTGGAAAGATTTTCCTTTTCTGCCAAATTAACAAATACCATCATGGCACTAATCGCCGTATTGAACTTAAAATCAGCAATATCTTCACGGACTTTTTTAATAGTTTTATGTAATTGTCGTAAGGTAACTGGTTTTTCATCTGTGACAATATGCTCAATGAGACCATTTACTCGTTCCAAAAATCTTCTGAGTCCTGCAATACCTCCTAGATCAAACGGATAATTTGTTCCTTCATACGGACCCATAAAAGCTAGATACATTTTTACCGTATCCGCTCCCACCCGTGCCACTTGCTCATCAGGATCAATCACATTTCCTTTACTCTTACTCATTTTATTTCCATCAGGACCAAGGATTAGTCCACGATTGACTCGACGCTTATATGGCTCGCTTTCGGTAACCAAACCTAAATCAAACAATGCCTTTTGCCAAAATCGTGAGTACAGCAAGTGCATGGTGGTATGTTCTGCTCCACCAAAATATAAATCTACTGGCATCCAATCTTTTTGCTTATCTAAACCAGACAAGACTTCCCCATTTTTATTATCCAAGTAACGCAAGAAATACCAAGAAGAATCGACAAACGTGTCCATCGTTTCCACTTCTGGAGTCCAACCGGCACCAAAGATTTCCTCAGTACGTTTTTTCAATACTTCACTTTTTGACAGTGGCGGTACGCCAGTCGGAGTAAAATCTACATCTTCAGGTAAAAGCCATGGCAGATGTTCCTTTGGTACAACATGAGCTTTCCCTTCCGGATCATACACAATCGGAATCGGCACCCCCCAATAACGCTGCCGCCCAAT
>JAGOSI010000029.1 GCA_018062385.1 Minisyncoccota bacterium | reverse complement strand
ACCTGCGTCTACGTGAGCAACAATACCAAAGTTGCGCATGCGGTCTACTCCAAATTTTCTAGCCATAATTTATCTAATATTTACTTATATATGTATTGAATAATGTGATACTCCCTTTCATACCGATAGACCTAAAACGGCCTTGGAGAAAAGAAAAAGCCGATAAAGGCTTAACGCCGATACTATACGGTATTTATGAATAATCGGCAACATTGGAGCAACAAACTCTAAATAATTATTTATGCTTTAAGAAGCAAAAACCGCCAAGAAATTAATCTTGGCGGTTTGGACTTCAGGTCTTCAAAGCACCTTATCCCTAAGGGGAATTTTGACGGGAATTTCTTCACCTCTTGATCGATTACTCCATTGGTAAACCGTCACCTCAAGAATAAACAAAATCAGACTAAGAATAGCGAATTCAAGCATGAGTGACGGTAGGACATACAGGTCATTAGATACTTTATAGGCATAGACCATAATCAGATATCCAATCATAGAACATACTAAAATTGCCATAATAGAAAGCGCTGTAACCAGGCGGTGTCCTAAATCAGCTTTCTTTACATCATCATGAAGATCATAAATTACTGCAACTAAGAGAGATCCTCCAATGCCAATAACTAAAAAAAAGACAGCGCTAAACTTACCTCCCACCACAGCCATTATTAAACCAATGAGGAAAAAACTTACCGACCGAAACGGTATTGGAGTAAACCGCAAAGGTAAGACTACGACTAAAACGATTGGTAATAACACCGTCGACAAAAACAAATTTATTGACTGACCCATAACCTTACGGGAAGACCATTCAAAATTTCCGTCGATAAGTGACAAAGTTTTTTCTGACTGAACATAATGGTAAGTAAAAAGAGAATAGATTTTCGGCCGATCTTTTATAGTCATCGGTTCACTCGTTTCATAAACTGTCAAAATCGTTTCGTCAGAAAAATTAGCCTCAACCTCAGACGGTATTTCTAATATCTTGTGCGTCTTATTTACTTTAGAAACTAGATAATTTCCTTCAATTTCAGTTGATTCAGAAATATTTTCAGTAGCAGTTGTTTCAACTGCTAAACTTGATGTAGCAATTAAACAAAGCCATAATCCAAACCATAGATATTTTTTCACTTAAGCCTCCTGTGATTTGTGAAATAACGTAAAAAACTTTTATTACTAAGGGAGATTAAATCATTTTTCTCATGTTAGTCAAGTAAAAAGCCCGACCGGAAATCAGTCGAGCTTTGAAAGCAATATTTAAATTTATGCAGTTTTAACTTTTTGCTGGCAGTATTCACATGTACCGCAATCACAGGCAGATGTTGATCGACCTCCACCGCTACCCAAAATTCCGTATGCTGGTATAAACATGATAATCTCCAAAAAAAATGAAAAGAAAAGCAGAAAGAACAAGTCCTTTCCGCTTTGAATTCTACTACATCAACAACTAATCCTCAATCTTAAGCTCTAGCGAACTTTCAATTTCTGCTTGCGTTAAACCTGAAACTTTCATCAAATCCCTCACCAATTTATCACGCCCCACAAAAGATTCTTTGTATTCTATTTTTCTATCATTAAATTCAAATTTAACTTCCGCCATTCCATCCTCCACTTCCACCTCGAGTTTCTTAATTCCGACTCTTATCTCATCATCAATCCTTATACGATAATCATCGCTTCTTATTTCCAAATTATCATCACTGACATAAACACGACTATGGCTATCATCACCATTATTATGTCCACTAGAACGATGTGAATCATCTTCATATTTATCTTTGTCATCTCTTTTTCTATCACCACCTTTATCATCAAAACCGCGAGAGAAATCATCATCAGGTTTTTTTCTTGCAATCTCATTTTCTACCTCCAAAAGCAGACGTTGACGCAACTCCGAATCATCAACCTCATCTAGAAGATCAATAATTATATTTACCGCCTCACTCACCTTAATCTCACCCTCATTACTAAAATCAACGGCGCCATTGGCAACTAGGCGTCTTTCCTGCTCAATAATTTTTCTCAATTCTAAAATACGTTCATCTGCAAACTCGGTGCGGAGGGTATTTTTATTATCTTCTGCCACCAATGCCAACTGGAGTCTTTCGGTCACTTGATCAATCGGAAACAAAAAATCTCCTGGCTTGGCAGCGTCAGCTGTTACCACAGTACTCCCAACACCAGTCAGAACTAAAAGCGCAATCAATAATGGGGTCATCTTATTTTTATTTAAATTACTAAATTTATATGGTGACAAAATCAACTTCGGTGCAGTTATTTGTTTTTCGATGTTAGCAAAAAATATATCTTTTTCAGACTGGGTAATTTTTGGCTTAGATTCTGCCATAATTTTTTCAAAGTTTTTTTCTGACATATTTTATTTTTCTAATAATTCTGCTAACTTAGCTTTGGCTCTTAAATGCCTAACCCGCACCGCTGACTCTTTCATATTGCAAATGGAAGCAATTTCAACAAATGTATATCCAGACCAGTAATGAAGAACGATAATTTCCTGCGAAAGATCATCTAACTTTTTTAAAATTTGTGAAATGGAAATCTTTAATTCAGAACTTGCTTCGTTTGAAGCAATATTCAAAACTTCTTCATTCACAACTTCCGTTTTATGCTTTGTCTTCTCATAGTGCTTTGCCAAAACACGTTTCACAATTAAAAAAACAAAACCGTAAAACTCAGCATCCGACCGATACTTAAAGTTTGGTAGGGCGTTATAAATTTCAATAAAGCTATCTTGAGTACAATCCTGGGCTTCCTCCTTAGTATTTGTACGAGCTAAAATATAAATATAGACTCGTTCAATCAATAAATCATAGAGCACACGAAACCCCGTGGCACCATTGTTTTTAATAGCACTAATTATTTCTTCAATCTCGGTGGATGTCGAATTCATATTTTCCACTTCACTTTAACAATGGTGAATTTTAATTAAAACGTTACAGAGGTTTGTGGAAATATGCAAATTAGGAATTAAAAGGGGCGGAAACCTTCGGTTTCCGCCCCTTTTAATTCTCTAACAAAATTATTTCCTGCCCTTACTCAAATCCAACACTTCATCGATTCTGATTTGTGACACAAAATCGGGAACGTGGGAAACCAAAATCATCGCACCTTTGTAGTCATGGAGAGCTTTGGCAATGACCGGAATATGGCGGAAATTTATATGGTTGGTCGGTTCATCAAGAATCAGAAGTCCGGGTTTTTCCATAGTCAGTTTGGCAAAAGCCACCAAGCCTTTTTGCCCCTCAGAAAGATTTCCCACCTTAGTTTTCATAACATCACCAAAAAGCAAAAAGCCAGCAGCAATGGAACGCATCTCCTCTTCCAATTTTCTTTGCATTGAATCCATCAAAGTTTCAAATACAGTTTTATCAAAATCTAGATTGGAAAAGTCCTGTCGGTAATAACCAATCTGCACTCCTTCTGCTACATGTTCACCTTTGGCGTGACCAGAGGCTAGTCTCTCTAAGAGAGTAGTTTTACCAATTCCGTTTGGCCCCACTATCTGCAAATGAGAACCTCGTTTTAAAACCAAATCGCACTCCACTTCTTTTGGTTCGTGGTTTCTGATTACTTGATATGAAGTAAGCTTCACCACTTCAAGTGGAATGTCTTCATGGGGTTCAATATTAAAAGGGCGGATGGTTTTATCTTCTCGACGCACATCAACTTTATTCTCCTCCGCTTCTTCAATATCCTCTCGCATACGCTTAGCCACCAATCGCATCTTTCCTCCTTTACTAGCAAAGTAGTTTACTTTGTCTTTGTTGGCTTGAATTTCTTTAGCCAAGCGTGCATTTTCACGCTGTTCTTTTTCTACTTGGGCAGCAATATCTTTTACCACCGCGTGATAATTACCGTTGTATTGCTCAACTTGTCGCTTCTGTGTATTGAGATACAAAACACCATGCGTAAAAGCATTTAAAAAATCAGCATCGTGAGAAATTACCAAAACAGTTTTTTTGTATTCCTTGAGGAAAGTAGTGAGATGTTCGATGCCAGCCACATCGAGATTGTTGGTTGGTTCATCAAGTAGAAGCACATCAGGATTTTGAATCAAAGCTTGTGCCAACAGGAGACGCGCTTGCTGACCACCAGAAAAACTACCGATCACTCGGTCTTTAAAAGTTTCGCGCATTTTTTCGGTAGGGGTAAGATTTACTACTTCTAGTACTTCCTCAATTTTAGGATCAATGTCGTAAACTTTTTCCGAAAAACATTTGGCGAAAAATTCTCTGACAGTGAGAGTAAGTTCGGCACGAGGAATGATTTGTCTTGATACTGCAATTGTAGTGCGTGGTTCAATATTGATATCGCCCTCATCTGGATGATAATCGCGAGTAATCAGAGAAAAGATAGTACTCTTTCCTGCGCCGTTTTGACCCATCAATGTAAGCTTGGCGCCACGACGCACAACAAAATTTGCCTCACGCAAAATTGGACGCGTTGCATCATATTCATAAGACACATCTTTGAAAACAATAATTCCATCACTTCTTGACATAGGACAGTACCATACACTATTTTTGTGAAATATGTAAGTATTTATTGTCCTCGTATATAATTAAAAGTATATGAATCAAGAACTAAAAATGGTACTAGAGTTTCACAAAAAATTTAAAGTACCGGTAGCCGAAAATCCAAGTCTTATTCCTGAAGATCGTTCTGACTTACGTTATAAAATAATCGATGAGGAGGTAGAGGAATATAAAAAGGGCGTAGCAAATAATGATCTAGAAAATATCGCCAAAGAATTAGTTGATATTCTTTATGCCACTTACGGCACAATTTTGGAACATGGACTGCAAGATAAACTGGAGGAAATTTTTGCTGAAGTACACCGCTCTAATATGAGCAAAGAATACCATTCTGGCAAAGTGCAGAAAGGGGCTAATTTTTCTCCAGCTGAGATTGGTAAGTTTTTAGAAAAAAAATAAAAGAAGCGCGCCCTTCGGGCGCGCTTCTTTTATTTCTTATCAGCCTTATCTTTCTTTGGTTTCTTCTTCTCCTTCTTCATATCTGTACCTTTTGACATATTATGTAACTTACACTGGTAAATCTTTTATATTATAACAAACAAATAAATTATTGTGCAAAACTAATTGTTATCTCTAAAACATCGTCATGCTCTGGCAAACCAGAGGGGTTGTCTTTTTTTAGAATCAAAGCACCTCTCTTCATGAAGTCTGGGTTGCCTTCGGCATAAGGACTCACGAATTCTAATTCGGCACTAAATGGTACAAAATCTTCTGTCGTCCATTCACCCTCGGCAGTGGCAATACCTTCCGCGATAATTAAACCATCCCAATTAACTAATGTGATAGGGAAACTGGCTTCAAAAAACCAATTACCACGAGCTTCACCAGTGATAGTTAGAGGACTATTAATTACACTAAGAGGTGCTGGGCTACTTACACGGATAAGATCGGACTTATCTTCAGTTTTGTCTTGTCCATTATCAGAATCATCATTGGGTACTGGACAAGCGGCGAACTCACAATTTGGTCCACTTCTACCGACATAAGAGCCATCGGAACACATCATGGCGTCCAGAGTACAAGCCACCATTTCATCTTCTTCCAAAATTTGGTTCTGAACCTTAGTGGAACTAACGGCACTGTAAATACCAGCCAGCACAGCCACAGCAATTAAAACATAAATAACTTTTATCATAGTAAATTAAGTATACCAAAATTTTACTTAGTTTTTTAGTTTGGCAACAGAAAAATAGCCCCGCAAAACGAAGTTTTGCGGGGCTATTTTTCTACCCACCCAAATCCCTCACCTTTTTCAACGCCACTACGTACATACTTTCCGCCCAACCCAAGGGGGTATTGTCGTTTGGTTTATCAGTATGGGAATAATACAGCTCCGGCACCAAACCATCTTTTGTCACTGTCTTCTCCGCTTTCCGCAAATAATAGTAAGCTTTTTCTCTTTCCCCTCTTTCAGCATAAATAATTGCTAGCCACGACAGACCAAAACACCACTCCGCTTCTTCACTGTAACCATCTTCGTTATTGTTGTAATAACGGTCAAGTTTATAACGAATTACTCCCTTATCACGAGTTAGATGATATTCAACATTACGTAAAATTTCTATAGTTTCTTCTTCAGTCGTAACGGCAAACGGATAGATAAGTGTTAGTAAAGCTAAATCAGCAAATTTTGTAACTGATTCACGGGGCAGAAGTTTTCTTAGAGCCTGCTCACCATTATCCACCGCAAATTCTGGCACCTTAAGCCAATTCACTTGACTAGCTTTTTTTAAAGCCGCCACACACGAACCAATCGACGAAGCATGTACTTCCATCGCTTCTTCCCAAATCCCATTATCAGGATCGTGCCAATATTCCAGATTTACCAAATAATCAATTATATTTTGCATCACTTCTCTTTCTTCATCGGTCTCAATCACACTCACACCTCGCAATTCAAGCTCCACTAAAAGATTAAGCACTTCTCCAACAGCGTCATTTTGACTATTTCCCCACTCTTCCCAGTACTCCTCAAAAGTCTCAGGATGAAAGCGAGCATGAATATACTGCCATGTAGAGTGAGGTTTATTTTGAATAGCCCAATTAATTTTATCTTTATGTTTTACAAAAATATTAAGTAGGGCTTTTCCAGCTTTTTGCACCACCGTCAATTCTTCAGTCTCCAAAAAACCTAACGTCATAAAATAAATATCGCGAAGCCACGCCTTATCGTAACCAGTAGTAACATCGTGAGCCGAAGCGGTAAATACACCTGAAGGCTTTTGCAATGAACGTACTACGTCCAAATGTTTTTTAATTTCCAAATCAAAATCAAATGAAGACATAAACTATTTTATTTTTTCCCACCGATTACTTCCCTCTTCAGCCACGCGAGACAGTGGGGGTAATTGTTCTTCCACTCGACCAGCGACTTTTGGATAATAACTTCGGAGCTCAGCATAAAGCGCCACCATCTTTTCATAAGCCAAGAATAATGAAAAAATTTTAGCCACCGCCTGCTCACTTCGATAATCATCTTTTTGCTTTATTTCTTCATATAGAATTTCTACCACCTCGCGGTTTTGTTCGGCAAAGGCCACCATACAATCTTCAGCCGAAGTTAGAGTATATTCCCGACCGTGTGATTCAAAAGTCTTTTTTAATTCAGCTGGGAAACGCTCTTCCAAAATATCCATAATATTCTCTAAAGCCTCGTGTTTTTGTTTTTCCACCAACGACATTTTTTCTGACTGTTTTATTTTCTCCATAATTGATAGTAGCTACTTAGAAATAATTGTAGCACAGTGACAATTGCGAAATTTGTACAATATTGTATATTCATGCCAGGTTGTAAATTTAAATTCCTTACATTTAGGGAGGAGTGTGAAATGTATAAAAGAGATGCTGTATTAGCTTTAGAATCTGGGGTCTTGTCTATCTACATGTACTATTCAAATATGCAAATAAATTTAAATATTTGCTTGCAAAACGGAACAATAGAAACTTTAGATATAAGTGAAAAGTTAGCTAATGTAATGAATAAAATATCAGTCATGCGTGGTATTTTGTTTAAATTAGCAGAAATAAAATCAGATAAAATAATTGATTATACAGAAGTGTCTAGACGGCTCTATTATCTTGGTTCAATGTCAAGAAGAGAAAAACTTCATATTAATGACAAAGTCTGGAATCAAATCCTTACAATTATTGAGCATAGTAGTTTTTCCGCAGTGTTTGGTCATTTTATATCCAAATTAAGAAAGACTGAAACTAAATTCAATAGATTTAAATTTGTACATAATAAAGTACCACTCACAGACATCGACATTAATAAGATTGAAAAAGACCTATTACAATTAGGGAGTTATATTCAAGAATTTATTTCTTATGTGGAAGCAGTCAAAATTATGCTCGATTACATTGAGAAAGAACAAATATTTGAACAAGCATCTCACGACAAAAACTTCATTAAACCACAGAGAATTAAGCCGGTTCTACAAATTGTGAAGGGGTCTAAATTATAAGTTCAAATATTACAAACCAGTCAGTTACAACTGACTGGTTTTTACATATTATTAAAAACAAAACCACCTCTTTCGAGGCAGTTTTGTTTTGCGGTGTAAGTTTTGAAATTACCAAGCAAAATGGGCGAAAGCACGGTTGGCTTCGGCCATCTTGTGAGTATCTTCCTTTTTCTTCACGGCGTTTCCTTCTTCCTTAGCGGCTAGCTTGAGTTCGGTAGCCAAAGCTTTATGCATTGGTACACCCTTTT
>JAGOSI010000028.1 GCA_018062385.1 Minisyncoccota bacterium | reverse complement strand
GCGAAGCTTTTCGACCCTTTGTTGTAAAAACTAAGCTAAGAACAAAAGTTATAGGTTATAATATTTTCAATATGAGCTTTTGGCGTTACATTTTTTCTTTTTTATATACCAGAAATTGGCATAATGGCCAGATGGAATTATCTCGACCAAGACTCGCTCTTTTTTCAGCCGTCATGTTTTTGATAGTTTTAGCTTTACTTTTAATTTCTGTTTTACAAGCACCGATTGAGTACCGCGCAAAATGAAAAAATTTCTTAGTTGGATGATATTGTTGCTGTTTATATCGTTGGTAATTGTTGTTTCGGTTTATTACTATTTACAAACTTTTATCTAGACCAATATAGAAATATTGCAAAATATATGTTATAGTGCGGTATCTTTGTCACTTTAAGTGGACGTTAAGAAAATAAAATGTCAATAAAACCCTTATATATCTTAGCTTTTGCGCTATTTTTCATCCCGACCACTGTCTGGGGAGCTTCGATTGTGCGTACTGGTGAAATGGTTTCAGTCTCACCTGATCAGGTGGTGGAAGATGATTTTTATGGTATGGGTAGTACCGTGGTCGTGGCCGGCGAAGTGAAGGGGGATTTGTTGGTGGCGGGTGCTGATACTACAGTAAACGGAAAAGTTGGCGCAGATATGACTGTAGCCACTGCTAAGCTAGATATTCACGGCACAATTGAAGATGATGCTAGGGTTTTGGCGGGAGAGGTGGTCGTGGCCGGCGAAGTGAAAGGAGATCTGGTGGTGGTAGCAAAGACTTTAAAGGTTCTTTCTAGTGCCAAGATAAATGGTGATATTTTATTTTTCGGTACCGATGCCGATATTAGTGGGATGGTTGGTGGTGATATTTTTGGCACCAGCGAAAAAATCCGAGTAGATTCAGAAGTTAAAGGTGATATTGATATTACAACCACTGCTCTAACTCTGGGTGATAAAGCTAATATTGGTGGTGGAGTGAAATATTCCAGCCTCAATGAAGTTGTTCGAGCTCAGAATGCTCATGTAACCAAAGATGTGGTTCGTAATGATCCAGTTTACCAGAGTCAAGAAACTAGTGTTGTTAAGACAGTTTTGATCACTTTCTTCATTATAGCTTTTGCTTCCTTGGTTTGGTTTCTGTTTTTCCGTGGCTTCCTACAAAAGATAGTAATCAGCACTCGTTCTCATGTTCTTCGTAATACACTAATTGGTTTTGCGGTTCTATTTTTAATGCCAATTGCAGCTACTATTTTGGTTCTTAGTGCGCTCGGTAGTCTCCTTGGTGGGGTTTTGATGATCGCTTATATTCTTCTTTTGGTCATCAGCTTTATAACTATGGGGGTAATTGCCGGTTCGTTCATTGCCCGTACAGCGACCAATTCTGGAGATGTATCAATCATGTTTATTCTCCTTGGAGTATTTTCGGTTAATGTTTTATTCTATGTACCTGTGGTTGGTCCGATTATGTTGGCAGGCCTGTTACTTATGACTTTAGGAGCAGTTACAGTCAGTGTTTACCGATTTCTACGTTCTAGTTAAATTAGACTGTATTTATAACTTAGATATTGTTATCATAAAGCCATGCAAAAAGTGGCTTTTTTTGATGTGGATGGTACGGTTTTTCGCTCTAGTCTTTTAATTGAGCTGGTTAATGCGCTGATTCAAGAAGGAGTATTCTCTAAAGAAGTCGAAGAAGATTTTATTGATATGAGAGAGCAGTGGCATAACCGCGAAGGTGATTACAAAACCTATATTGATGCGGTGGTAGCGACTTTTGAAAAACATATCAAGGGTGTGCATTATGGAGAGTTGGCTGATATTGGTAGACAGGTCGTGGTAAGAAAGCGACATCAGGTTTATCGATATACTCGTGACTTGATTACCAATTTAAAAGCAGATAATTATTATCTAGTTGCCATATCTCATTCTCCTAAGACAGTGGTTGATAATTTTTGTCTCCAATACGGTTTTGATAAGATTTATGGTCGTTTATACGAAATTGGCCCACAGGATCGTTTTACTGGTGTTACTACCAACGAACATTTGATCAGTAATAAAGCCAATATTGCTAAACGGGTGTTTGAACATAACTCTAATTTGACTATGAAAGATTCCTTGGCAGTAGGAGATACCGATAGTGACATTTCTCTGCTTGAAAGCGTTGATTTTCCAATTTGTTTCAATCCAAATGAAGTCTTATATAACTATGCTCTTAGAATGAAGTGGGAAGTGGTGGTGGAGAGAAAAGATGTGATTTATCATTTGTAGAGGTAAAAGGCCCGACAGCAAAGCTGTCGGGCCTTTTACCTCTATTTAGTATCAGTCAACCTTGTGGTTACAAATACGCCAGTTACCAGAATTAGTCCTAAGACAATAAAAATGAGGTTGAAAGGTAAAAATATTAAGCACAAGCTACCAGTAAGAGCACCAAATAGATTGGCAACTGGTCTTGTTAGGCGGAAGGTGCTAATTAAGCTAGAGTCATCACCCTTAACTTGTTTGAAAAAATAACTTTCCGTGGTGACTTCTATTAAGCTTGCACCGACTCTGGTCATAAATATTACAATCATCCACCATAAGATATCGCTGGTATTTAAAAATGCAATACTGGCTGAACTTAGGGCAATAATGACAAAGCCTACTGCCATAAGCTCCTTTTCACCAATATGCTTGTCGGCTAAACGACCGGCTGGATATTCAATAATCACAAAGGCAAATAATCCCACAGCGATAATTTTACCAATCGCGTCCCAATCTAGGCCAATTTCGGTAGCTAGATAAAGCGGGAAATAAATAATTGCCCAGGTGAAGAAAAATTGCAGTAGAAATTGCGCGTATAAAACAATTTTGATATCAGCATTCAAATGGGTTTTTGTTAGTAATTCCAAAGGTTTGATTACAGTGTAAATTGGATCGTAAAAGCTTCTGAAGCGTGCGATAACTAACATTATGAATAGTAAACCAATACCGGCAGAAACAAAATAAACTGCCGACAGATTATTTTCATGACCAACAATATAACTCATGGCAATAGGTGAAAAAAAGGAAGCAATACTCATTACTGTTAAAATAATCCCGCGTTTACTACCGGTAGAATTTTCGTCGTTGCCAATCAAGGTTTCAAGAAAAATATCAATATTAAAATAAATCTGTGGGTTTATGGTGAGAAATAAAATAAAAGCAATAATGGTGAGAAGGGGAGTGAAGGCAAAGCCAATAAGTAATAGTAATATAGTGAGTGTCGACATTAAAATCAAAACAAAGTTCACATTACCGATTGCTTGCAATATTCGATTGGAGACAAAAGATAAAACAATAGCGCCAATAGCAGCGATTACATAAATTAGTCCCACGTACTGACTGGCAATAAACTGCTCGATATAGGTGGAGCTGGTGTAGGCGGTGAGGAGGGTCTGAAAGGCGAAAATTGTAGACAGTAAGTAAACTAAGGTAAAGCTTATAGCTTTACCTGGACCGTCAGTTAAAAAGAGGTGGCGATAAAAATCCATATAAACAAATAGTACACTATAAGAATAGTGTACTAGATAGCCGATATAAATTTTTTAGAGCGTGGTGACAACCAAATTTAGACACCAATCAAAACTGGAATTACCATAGGTGTTTTTTGAGTCTTTTGCATCAGGAACCCACTAACCACATCTGTTAGTTGTTCTTTAACATAATCTAAATCAATTGGATTCATTCTCTCGGTAGTTTTTTCTACAGTTCGCTTAATTAAAACTCGAGCTTCAGAAAGTAGTTGTTGATTTTCTCGTAAATAGACAAAACCTCGGGAAATAATATCTGGTGATTTACGTAACTTACCGGTCTTGCTATTTACGGTAGCAATGATGACAAACATACCATCTTGAGCCAAAGTCATTCGGTCACGAAGCACCACCTCTTGTCTTGCGCCCACTGTGAACCCATCTACCATTAATAGTTCGGTAGGAATTTTAACCGATTGTCGTACCATTTCTGTACCATTTTTGATATCGATGATCGTACCATTGTCTGGAACGATAATTTTTTCTCTCGGAAAACCATTTTCGATAGCGGCATACATGTGACTTTTTAAGTGATAGTGATGACCGTGAACTGGGATCAAAAACTTCGGTTTTATAGTTTGGTGTACCCAAACCAATTCACCTGCATTTCCGTGTCCAGAAGAGTGAACGTGTGAACCTTGATAGTTGATCACCTTAACATTTTTACGGTAAATATTATCTTTCAATTTTTGAACCGCAATTTCATTTCCGGGAATAACAGATGATGACAATACAATTGTGTCACGCTCGGTTAAGGTGACAAACTTGTGTTTGTCGGTTGCCATACGCATTAAGGCAGCAAATTCCTCACCTTGGGCGCCGGTAGAAAGAATGACAATTTTGTCATTTGGATAATCATTTATGTCTCCAGCATTAATGAAAGTGTTGGGTTTTACTTCAAGTAATTTTGCCATGATGGCAATGTCGATGTTGGTTTTAATACTTCGACCTTCCATCACTACCTTTTTACCTTGTTGCTCACAGGTTTTGATTACGCTAATTAGACGGTCAAATTGAGAAGCAAAAGTACCAATAATCAAACGACCAGAAGAAGCGGTGATGATATTTTCTAAAGTTTCATATACCTTAGCCTCAGAAGTGGAGAAGCCAACACGGTCAGCGTTTGTAGAATCACAAAGTAAAACTAAATTGTTATTTAAGCCGACTTTCTCCCAAGAAGCTCGCTCTTCCACGACCACCTTACCTCCTTCATGAACTAGTTTAATGTCACCAGTAATAACTACGTCACCGTGTTTGGTTTCGATAGCTACACCCATAGCGTCAGGGATGGAGTGGGTTACTGGGAAAGTTTTTACCTTTAGTTTACCCAAAGTAAAACTTTCACCTTCCTTGATAACGTTCATTTTTACCGGTTCCATGTGTGGAAACTCTTCTTGGCGTTTTAAGACCATTAATGAAGTGAGGTATTGGGTGTAAATTGGTGGATTGCCAATTCTTTCCATGATGAAAGGAATACCACCAATGTGATCTAAGTGTCCGTGAGTAATAACTAGGCCACGGATTTTATGTTTTCTTTCTTCTAGATATTGAGTATTTGGTAGTATGTAATTGATGCCCGGAGCATTGCTTTCTTCTGACACAAACTGAAAACCAGCATCAATAACAATGATGTCATCTTTGGTTTCCACAATGTTCATATTGCGACCAATTTCCTCCACTCCTGATACTGGGATAATTCGAACTACATCCTCGTCCGTCACTTCTGGAATCACAGGATTCTTTTCGTTGGTGATATTTAAGCGATGAGTCAGAGCGGGAGAAGTGTTTTGCTTTCGTCTTTGAGGATGATGTCGTCGTCCGCCACTAGAACGACCTCTTTGTGGATTGTTGTTATTGCTACCAGTTGGTTTTGCATTAGGGTTATTTCTCCTAATATCACGAGTGATTGGTGAGCCGGTTTGGGTAGGGGTTGTGCGTCTGGCAGTGTTATTACGCCGGTAAAATGGCTTGTTTGGTTTTTGTTCGTTGTTCATATATTTATTTATTAATTTCTGTAATTTATCTGACTATCATTTTTGAAAAATTGGCCAAAGTTTTTCTGTATTTGCATGCCAATCAGTGATGTTCATAAAGCGGTCGGAAGGTCTGTCTAATTCGTTCATGGTTGCGACTGATATATCTTTATCAATGACATATGTCATGTTTGGTACAAATAAGAAGATGGCGGGTATTTCTTGGCTAACAATGCGGTTAATTTCGGTGACAGCTTTTTGACGCTCGGCTTCATCTTTGGTGGTTTTTACTTTTTCCAACAAGCCATCAACAGTGATATTGGTGTACTGGGAAATATTTAAACCCGGATCATCTTTTTGTGAAGAATGCCAGAATGGATACATGTCTTCGGTGCGGTTTATATCAAGGCCAAATAATAGGGCTTGAAAATCTCTAGTTCTGATCACTGACTCTACCAATCCCGACTGTTCGTATTGCTCTATTTGTACTTCAACTCCCAACTTTCTCCATTCATCAGCGATAATATTAGCGGTCCTATCAAATAAGCCAGTATTGCTGGTTTTGATTGTTATGCTCAATAATTCAGCTGATTTATTAATCTCTTTTTCCCAGAAACCAGTTTCATTTTGTTTCCAGCCACCTTTAACTAGTATGTCATGAGCTGTGCTAAGTGATGAGGTGGGGGCGTCAGTCAGGTTTGTGTTTTCAGATTCTAACTCATTTTCTTTTAATAGAACAGCGTTGGTTGTGGGAACACCATATCCACCCAAAACCTCATCAATAATTCGCTGTCGATCGATCGAAACACTCAAAGCTTGACGGACAGCCTGATCACGTAAGGCTGGGGAACGGTTTTGATTGAAAAATATTCCAAAAATGCGAGGAATAGGTTCAGAAATAATCTGTATATCACTACTATTTAGTTCGTTGATGCTCGCGGATGGTAAAAATACTGAAGCGTTTATTTCCTTGTTTTTAAAGGCGGTAGTTAGATCTTCTTCGTTTGAGAAGTACTTTAATTTAATTTCCTCCAACTTAATTCCTTCATTGTCCTTAGATGGTTTTAAGGTGTAGCCATTAATTAAACCTGATTCACTACGATGAATTGTGTCAATGCTAAAAACTCCAGACCCGATCGGTTCAGTGTTGTACTTACTAAAAGGTAGTTGTTCCACTGGTAAGTTACCCCATAGATGAGACGGCATAATACCGACAGTGAAGTTCTCGATAAATGGTGCGTATGGTTCTTTTAAAATCACATTTAACTCGTATTCATTGATTTGTTCGAGAGAAACATCATTCCAATTACCACGGATTGGACTTCTGAGTTCTGGGTTTTTGATTAATTCAATGGTGAAGACAACATCTTTGGCAGTTAAAGGAGTTTCGTCATGAAAAGTCAGATTTTTTCTGATTTTTATATTATAAGTCAATCCGTCTTCAGATACTGTTACGCTTTCGGCTAGGTTGTTGGTTAGATTTCCATCAGGACCAATCTTTAGAAGTCCACCATAAACCAGTGCGACCGTGTCTTGGTCGGCTCTGGTGATGGCTAAAGCTGGATTGATAAACCTTGGTGTGCCAATAATACCTTCAACTAATGTGCCACCTTTGGCGGGAGTGGTAACGCTGTAATTATTGTTTAAAGAGAAAATAAGGTAAATGCCTGAAGCGATAATAGCAAAAAACATTAATCGTAAAATAAAACGATCGCTAGGTCTTTGTCTTTCTATTAGCCCCAACAATTTATCCAACAGTGAGAAGTCCTGAAGACGAGTACGCATACTATAAGGAAGTAATCAGTCTAGCACAAAATATTGTTAGACTGATTACTTAAGAAAACTGTAGTTAATAAGTTTACGTGGAATATTCTTTAAACAAGAATGTTCAGAAAAGTGGCAATAACAAACAAGATTGCAATACCGATTGAGAATTGAAACAGAAATAACTCCGCCCCTCGACGCTTGTGAAAAGCCGAGCTAAAGTTATCGCCACCAAACGCTCCGCCCAAGCTAGAACCGCGCTGTTGTAGTAAAATTCCAGCAACAAGTAGGACAGAGAGGATAACCTGAACGTATGGCAATGCTGGTTGCACTGTCTGTATGATTTCCATGTATCAAGCATATTAGCAGAAATGACTAGCAAAGGCAAGATTTTGACTTGGAAAAGAAAATGGTCGGTTGCCAAGGGCAACCGACCATAAATTAAATAATAATGACAAAAGAATTATTATCCCTGTCGTAACTGAATTATTTTCTGTATCGCCCTAATTCTTATAGAACTAATTAAGTCTGGACATTTTTCAATAAGACAAACAAGAGCAACCTCATCGCTTGCTAACTCTAGCATTTTTTCTAAGGCTTTCTTATGGGCCGGACTTTCATATGTTGTAAATTTGAAAATCCCCAAAACATCGTAAAAAGTCTCAGCTTCTTCAATTGATTTGAGACAAAGCTCATTGAGTCTGAGCTTGGCTTCAAATCTTTCTCTTGATTTTAACAGAGCTGATTCGTGATGCGAATTGGCTTGTTGAATTGTTTTTACGGAACATTTGTTGATAAAAATTCCCATGGCGTTTTCGAGTTCCCAAAGATCAACTCCTGTTTCTTTTTTTATTTTTTCTAACAAATTAGTTTGTTTAAAAAAGTCAGTCGGCTTCTTGGCTGATTGATTCATCATTTTCTCCTAAAAGAACTAATCAAATTCAATAAATATAATCTAAATATTGAAGTGGGGAATTATCCTGCTAATTACAATTTTTGTCAATTTTTGACACTAGTTTGCTATGCCGTATAATGACAGCAACCACGGGATTGTTGAAAGATTTTTTGGTGTGGTTTTTGTGATGTTTTTCAAAATTTATTATTTAAATTAATTATACCTACAACTTATGTCAGAAAATGCAAAAGTAGAAGTGAGTCCAATCAAACCTCTTGGTGACCGAGTGATTGTCCGCCCACTTACCGATAATGAGGCAGGTACTGTTTCTGCTTCAGGAATTATTATCCCCGACACTGCTAAGAAAGAAAAACCAGAACAAGGAGTTGTAATTGCGGTTGGTTTAGGAAAATGGGATGAAGATGGAGAAAAAAGAATTCCGCTTGAGGT
>JAGOSI010000004.1:17671-34660 GCA_018062385.1 Minisyncoccota bacterium | reverse complement strand
GCGCATAGTACAATGATGAACGTTAAAATAATTCCGTCTTAAATTTCTTTATGTTTGAACTTACGATTATTGGTGGGGGTCCAGCTGGTATTGCAGCCGGTATATATGCATCACGCAAGCAATTAAAAACTTTATTTATTACCAAAGACTGGGGTGGCCAAAGTATTGTCTCCGAAGAAATACAAAACTGGATTGGCACACCAGCTATCAGTGGCTCGCAGCTAGCACTTGATCTAAAAGCTCATCTTCATAAATACGCCGGTGATTATGTAGAGATCAAAGACAACTCACTAGTTAGCCACCTCACCAAACAAGATGATGGTTTCCTCATCACTCTTGATAATGGAGAAACTTATGAAAGCAAGACGGTGCTGGTTGCCTCTGGCTCAAAACGTCGACAACTCTCCGCTTTAAACGCTGACAAATTCGAACACAAGGGCCTTACCTACTGCGCTTCTTGTGATGGACCGGTCTTTGCTGGCCAAGATGTGGTAGTGATTGGTGGTGGCAACGCGGCGTTTGAAACCGCAGCTCAACTCCTCGCCTATACCAAAAGTGTCACTCTCCTTCAGCGTGGCGATACTTATCGCGCTGATCCAGTAACCGTTGACAAAGTATTATCTCACCCCAACATGACCGGACATACTTGTGCTGAAATTTTAGAAGTCATGGGCGACAAATTTGTTTCTGGTATTAGTTTTAAAGATACAAAAAGTGGTGACATAAAAAATATTGCTGCGACGGGTATCTTTGTCGAAATTGGAATGATCCCTAATACTGATTATCTAGAAGGAGTAGTAGAACTAGATAATTTTAAAAGAGTTATCATTGATCCTTGGACCCAAAAGACACAGGTGCCAGGAATCTGGGCAGCTGGTGACTGCACCAATATCCTCTACCACCAAAACAACATCGCTGTCGGTGACGCCGTCCGCGCCCTTGAAGACATATACGTAACTTTGAAGACCAAATAAAAATCCCTAAACAAACAAAAACACCCTCCTCCAAGGGTGTTTTTGTTTTTGTACAACGTAGAGTTGGCCTGCGCGCTTTGCCCGTAAATTCGGGCGATGTATAGAGATACAAAGACCACCGCGCAAACCTACTAATAGCTTCTCATATTATTTTTTAGCGTCAATACTTGATGAAAAACGTTATTTTTCAACAAAACTGTGAATAAGCTGTGCAAAACTAGTGGAAAGGTCTGTGGGAAAAGTCTGTATAAACCTGAAGATAAACCACTTGCTTTCATTTTCAAATTTTGACGAATATTAACTCAAAATTTCAATTAAACCGCAAAGAAAGTACCGACGTAGTAAGCGAGACAGGCTGCTACTCCTCCAACCACCATCACCTCAAGCAAAGCTGAGTACAGACTAACTCCGACCACTCGCCACTTAAGCAATCCTAAGAGGGCCAAAGCAATAAAAGTACCGATCAAAGAGTATGAGAAAGCGACATCAGCAATCTCAGTTTCCATAAAGATAAAAGGCAAAAGTGGAATTGAGCCAAAAAACAGGAAAGACAAGAATGTCGCTGTACCAGTAAGAGCTGGATTAGTGCCACGCGGATCAGACATCTCGAGTTTGTGATTCATAATAAAATCCACCCAATACTCGTGATTTTTTTGATAGACAGAAACCAGTGTCTTGGCATCTGATTCACTAAAACCTCTATCCATCATAATGTCTACCGTCTGCCCTATCTCCTTCTCTGGATTTTCTCTAATTCTTCTTTCCTCACGACTGCGAGTGACACTATATAAATCTTTCTCCGATCGCACCGACAAAAAGTTGCCAAGACCCATCGAAGCCGCATCAGCAAAAAGATTGGCTAGACCAAAGAGTAAAACCACCATAAAGGTAAGCTGACTGGCAGCATCGGTTGATAACGCAGCGCCCGAGAAACCAGCCACCACCGCAAAAGTAGTGACGATACCATCGATTCCTCCATAAATCACCTCTTTAAAATATTCTGTAAGTGGTGACACTTTTACTGTAGTGTCAGACTTTTTTGTTTCATTATCCATATAAATAATAGTTTAACACAACCTCATACATAACTGGAATTTTCCCAAATTTTTGCTACTATGATGCGCACATAGCCAATTTTGGTTATGAAAAATTATATAAATTTGGCCCCATCGTCTAACGGCTAGGACACTTGGTTCTCATCCAAGAAATCGGAGTTCGATTCTCCGTGGGGTCACCATAAATCGATTCGTTACAATCAACAATGACAGTAAAATGTTTTTGCGAAATAAAGACAAGTCTTTTTTCATCTATCTAAGGTTCGAGGTAACTGATTTTATTAGATCACGATTTTCAGCTTCTCTTTTTTCTACCAGTATGGTACTAACTTTATTTACACGTCGCATTTAACATAATGATTTTTAACTATAAAATGGCTGATTATTCCTTATGGACTATGTTTCAAAACTGTAATATATTTGTAAGATTAGATACCAATGCGATGCTAAAATAGTTACAAATCATAGTTAAACATAAAACCTGTGAGAATTAAAAAAATATATATTTATACTGGTCTAACTTGCCTAATATTAGGATTTTCATTATTTGTCGCTGGTTGCAATATAAAATCAAAGGAGCTTAAAACAATTCTGGCGAGCTCTGCTGTTAGTATGGAGCTATCAACAGCACATGAAATAAAACAGATAATTCAAGATAAGGAAGTTTCGCTTGGAAAGCCGATATATGCGGAGGTTAGGATACAATACGAACCTATAGGTCAGCACACAAAAGAAGATGTTTTTCGGGAGATAGTTGCGATACTTGAAAAAGATCAGTGGCAAAGAAGTGAAATGGGTATAGATGATCGTTATTATGTAGCTACATTAAACAAAGATTCATTTCCTTTATTAACCGAAGTTTTTAATAATAAAGAAAATACTTTTGTAAGCCTTCATATAATAAATAGAAGTCATTGATAATAAATAACAAAGAATACAGAACTGCAAAACCTAGAGAGCCATACAAAGGTTTAGACAGAGAGACAACTTGGACGGGATCGGGCCGAAATAAAAATTGACCCCAACCTACTTGAAGTAGTAAATGTAAATTACAAAGACAGATTAATCCACTCTAATTTCAGTGTTTGGCAAACCTTTTTTAATTACCTCCAAATCCGCTTTAGAATAAACATTACCGCGCAAATCTAATATTTTTAGGTTTGATAAATTCCCCAACTCATATGGCAAGCCAGTGAGACTATTATTGGACAAATCTAATATTTCAAGACCCTTCAACTGACCAACCTCAGCTGGCACGCCGGTAAAATTGTTGTCACTAAGATCGAGTATTTGTAATTTTGACAAGTGTCGCACTTCAGCTTGCAATGATCCACTTAATCTATTGTTTGATAAATTCAACTCCTGCGTGTCTGTTTTGGTAAAAACATAATCAGGGACTTTGGTTAAGCCTTGCCCACTCAAATCTAGGATTGACGAATTATCGGTTTTAACTTCCACCTCTTTGATAGTTACATTTTCCACATCAACTTCACGATTTAATTTTAAATCTTTGGCCTGATCTATAGCTTCACTAGCCTCATCAAATTTAGTGTCATTATTACCACCCTGCTGAGGTGAAAAATAGAAAAAACTTAATGCCAAAGCTAATAGAGCACCGACAATCATTGTTTGTATCATTTTACTATTGTAACACCAAAATATAATCTTGGATGGATGTTAGTCTATAAATCTGACTACAACATCACAATAAATTAGTACCTAATTATAAGACTGTGCTAAAAAGGCAAATTACTGGTTTATTAGTTATATAATGAACTTTATATGACAAAAACTAATCCAAGAAAAGATCCTCGCGGGGGCTTTACTTACATTGCTGGCACGGTTTTGGTGGCCAGTTTATTTTTAGCTATTGCTGGACTGTTTGGTATTTCTATAAACACCGAAGACAGCACAAGACTAATCCTTGAACCTTCAAATAATAATGTGGTTAAGGGTGAGACCTTTACCACAAACCTAATGCTCGAATCCAACTCTCCTATCAATGCTGTGCAAGCCGAAATCAAAATCGATCCAAACTTGCTAGAATTTGTGAGTGTATCTTACGAAAATTCACCAATGGATCTCTGGATTAATGAACCAGTCTATCAGGCCGAAAAAAATGCCGTTATCTTTGTCGGTGGTATTACAAGACCAAATGGCTTTACTGGCCAGGAAAAATTAATGAGTATGACCTTTAAGGCTAAAGAAAATGGTAGTGGCTGGATCGAGATTATGAATAGCTCTGTTTTGAAACATGACGGCACCGGAGCTGACGCTGAAGCTAAAATAGTAAATGCTGAATACAAGATCAATGATCTGGTAGAAAATAATAGTCAGCCCGCAACACCAACCGAAAACCCGAAACCAAAATACGGCGCAGATTTAAATGGTGACGGCAAATTTAACCTCACTGACGTCAGCTTATTTTTCAGCAACCTATTTAAATAAAACTTAACATCTATAAAATAAAGACATGACTATGAAAATTTTCTCTTGGGTTTTACTTATATGTCTTACTGTCGGTCTTTATGGTCTTATCAAACCCCTACCCGAAGGCATGGATGTAACCGGCGAAATTTACCATTTAAATAATAACAGCGTTCATTTCTTTAGTGACATTACTTATTTAGACAGCACCGGCACCAGACAATCCGAACAACAAATTTTTCCGGAAATATTTAAAATGATTGAGGGGGCTGAGCACTATATATTGATCGATATGTTTTTATTTAACAACTTTCTCGGCACGGCTACCACCTCTCATCGGCAGTTATCAAGCGAGCTAACTGACGCTCTAATTATTAAAAAACAACAAAATCCCGAGATTATTATCCAAGTCATCACCGACCCTATTAATACAGTCTACAGCGATTATAAATCAATTAATTTAGATAGATTAAGAGAAAATGGTATTCCGGTTATAATTACTGACTTAACAGTCTTACGGGACAGTAATCCTTTATACAGCGGTTTTTGGCGCACTTTCTTGCAATGGCTCCCAGAAAATGACAGCCAGCACCTACCTAATCTATTTGATATTAATCAACCAAAAACCAGTGTGGTTTCTTATTTAAATTCTTTTAACTTTAAGGCTAACCACCGAAAAATAATTTTAGCTGATTACACCAAAAACGAAAAAGTTGGTATCGCCACCCTAATCACTTCTGCCAATCCCCACGACGGATCTAGCGCCCACAGCAACACCGCTATTAAGATTGATGATGAAATCTGGAAAAGCGCGATAGCGAGCGAACGTAGTGTGGCAAAATTTTCCAATTATGAATTCATCGAACCGCCAGCGACTTTACTAAAAAAAATCAGCCAGCAAACTGGTGATATTCAGACACAATTACTCACCGAAAAAGCAATCAAGACAAAGGCTTTAGAGAGTATTGACGGACTTAAAGCTGGTGAAGCTTTAGATATGTCGATGTTTTACATCTCCGACCGAAACATTGTCACAGCTTTGAAGAGGGCCGATGAGCGCGGAGTGAAAATCAGGCTAATTTTTGACCCTAATAAAGACGCCTTCGGTCGCGAAAAAAATGGCATCCCAAACCGCCAAGTCGCTCATGAACTTATTAAAAATTCAAAGGGTAACACTGAAATAAAATGGTGCGATACTCACGGTGAACAGTGTCATGGCAAATTGCTAATATTTAAACAAGGTGATAACTCATCACTTATTCAAGGATCAGCCAATCTCACGAGGCGTAACTTAGAGAATTTTAATCTCGAGACCAACATTTACATCGCCGGTTCTTCTACTACGACAGCAATCCAAGAGGCGGTAAATTTCTTTGAAACTAATTGGAATAATGAGAACAACAAGACTCACACCACCGCCTATGACACTTACGCGGATGATAGTTTTAGTAAAGCTTTAATCTACCGCTTGACTGAATTTACCGGACTAAGTAGCTATTAGTTTTGGTACAGATACCAAACAGAGCTTTTCTTTCACGTACTTCTTCAATGTTAGAAAACATTTTTTCATAACATAAATTTTATTAATTACTACCGTTACTACCGTAATCACCGAACTTTGGTTACAAGTTTATTTATAATGCTAGAATATCAACATGTCAGATGAAAAGGGAGAAAAAAGGATTATTTATTATGATGGGAATTGCCCGATGTGCAACGTTTTTGCTGATACTGTCAGCAAAAACGACAAAAGCCAAATCTTAGTTGATGCTAATAAGGAAAATAAAACTTCCATATCAAAAGAAAATTTATTGAAGGAAATTCATTTATTTGATGGTAAAACTCTAAGAACCGGGCCCGATGCTATTTTTACTTCCCTAGCCCAGATTTATCCAATCCTTAAACCTGTGGCTTTTGCTGTTAGATTACCCTTAGTAGGTTGGCTGGCAGGACAAGTGTATTTTTTTATTTCAAAACGTAGATTATTATTTTTTGGCGGGGACACAGCCAGATTATATTGGCTATTTCTTATTACTAACATTGGTCTATTAACTGGGATATTACTGTCTTGGCCCGCTTGGCAAAATGAAAGAATCTACCCGTTGTCACCAATCATTTCTGGATTAGATTGGCTTAATCCATTTACACTAATATTCGCGACCATTTTAACTTTGTCACTCTTCATTAGCGTTTGGCAAAAACAACACTTCAGATTATTTGCTCTAATTAGTTTAGTGTCACTAATACCTTTAGTACTTTTAGACATCACTCGACTGCAACCTTGGATACTTCATTACAGTGCCATGCTGTTCCTATTGACCCAGGCAAATATTTTATCAACCCTGAGAACGATCCAAATATTAGATGCGGCACGCTTTATCGTAGTTGGTATTTATTTTTGGAGCGGAGTACAAAAAATGAATACGGCTTTTATTACCGAAATCTTTCCTTGGTTTAGCAAACCACTTTGGTCACCATTTGGCGACCAAGGAGCGAGCATGGCTTTTATTGTAGGTATGCTGATTCCTTTTATTGAAGCTTCTTTTGCGGTCGGACTTTTAACAAAGCGCTTTAGAACAATATCAATTATTGGTAGCGGTCTCATGCTCACCTTTATCACACTTTCGTTGATGCTTGGTCATGGCTGGAACAGCGTAGTATGGCCTTGGAATTTTGCTATTTTCACAATGGTGATAGTGTTGTTTTATGGACTTAATGACACCTTACCGGAAATCTTAAATCGAACCAAAAAAAATATTTTAGCCATAATCACCATCGCTTTTTTCCTGCTTATGCCGACTGGCAACTTCTTTGGCGAAGTTGATCATTACCTGTCTTGGTCTTTATACTCAGGACATGTACCAGTAGCTTACATAACCACTTCAAACCAAACTATGGACGATCTACTAGCTAGAACCAAACCCTACAACAATAATTGGGAGGAAAATTACATTGAACAAATTAGCGTAGTAAATTGGAGTGTATCTACCATGAATGTAGTTCCCTACCCACAAGAAAGAGTGTTTTTTAATATTTTTAACAACCTGTGCCAAACTTACCAAGATCCCAATCTTATTCTTACTATCGATACCCGACCAAGATTTTTAAGCCATAAGCAAATCATTAACAACTACACCTGTGAAGAAGTTTCACTACTGATGCAGAAAAAATAATTATATTGTATACTCAACTCCGCCCGTCCGATTAGCTCAGCTGGTAGAGCGCTACATTGACATTGTAGAGGCCACAGGTTCAAGTCCTGTATCGGACACAAGAGTTCGAGGCACGAGAAATTTTGTGTCTCAGGACTTGAAAAGGTTAGTCAGGTATTTTTTGAATACTTGGAGAAAAATATCGACAACCTGTACCGAAACTGTAAGTTTCAAGTCCTGTATCGGACACACATTTTATATATGATCATATTATCGATCGAAACCAGTTGTGACGAAACCGCCATTAGCATCATTGAAGCTAATGGCGATTTTCCTCATGCCAAGTATGAAATTTTAGGTAATGCCCTTTTTTCTCAAATCGAAACTCACAAAGAATATGGTGGGGTTTTTCCAGCTCTAGCCAAACGCGAACACATTGCTACCATCTTACCCATGCTTGAAAAAGCATTAACCGAGTCAAAACTAACTTCAAGTTTCAGTCCCACTCTCACTCCTGAAGAGAAAGCAGAGGTGTATAAACTTCTTAATCGAGAGAACGGTTTGGCAGATCAAGTGATTGGCTTTTATGAAAGTTATGGTCGTCCTCCGATCGATCTTATTGCTGTCACTAGTGGCCCTGGTCTCGAACCAGCTTTGTGGGTGGGAATAAATTTTGCCAAAGCTTTGACCTACCTATGGCGCACCAAAGTTGTGCCAATTGATCATATGGAAGGGCATATTTTAGCTTCGATTTTTGATGGACAAAAATTAGCCGAACTCTCTTTTCCTAGTCTAGCACTACTAGTATCTGGTGGTCACACCGAACTCATATTAATGGAAAATTGGGGTGAATATAAAAAAATTGGTCAAACCCGTGACGATGCGGTCGGTGAAGCTTTTGATAAAGTAGCAAGATTGCTTGGTTTACCCTATCCTGGCGGTCCTGAAATTAGTCGTCTAGCCGAGATTGGCAGACAAAATAAATTACCGACCTTTACCGACTTACCTCGCCCCATGCTTCATAGTGGTGATTTTGACTTTTCTTTCTCTGGATTAAAAACAGCTGTACTCTACGCTACCCGAGACAAAATATTAACAGACACCGACAAACAAGCCTTGGCCCGTGACTTTGAAGATGCTGTGGTGGAAGTTCTAATTAAAAAACTCGTCAAGGCGATAAAAGAATTCTCGGCTAATTCTGTGGTTTTGGGTGGCGGAGTATCAGCCAATAAAAACTTGCGCCACGCCGTATCATGTCTAAACGCACCAACTGCCTTCCCTTATCTCGATATCTATCTACCAGAGCCCAGCCTTTCAACAGATAATAGTATTATGATTGCCTTGGTCGGACATGCGAAATTAAACTATGCCATTTCGCCTGAAGTGTTTATTGCAAACATTAAGGCAGATGGCAATCGTTCATTAAGTTAATTTGCATTCTCCTGAATTTCAGTATATAAAGCAAGTAGAAAGCAGGACTCTATGTCCTGTTTTTATATCAGTCCCCACAGAAGGTTGGCGTACTTAGACCGAAAGGTCTATCCCCCGTATGCCAACCTTCTGTGGGGACTGATTGCTTATTTCTTAGCATAACATTTTTTTGACAAACAAAAATCTCTGTTCTGCACTATGCTTTGCAACACCAAAAAATTGACATGGGGTGGAGTAGGTATAGAATTAAAAAGCGTTACGATCTGGTGGGGGACCTGTGAGTACACGTTTCAGTATGACTTTACGTGCACGAACATCAGAACCCCAAATAAAAATGCTTTTTGCTTGCGTCTCTACGCAAGCTTTTTTGTGTCTCTGAAATCATGCATGTTAGCCTTTACCGTTTACATAAAGGTTAAAGCTAATAATAAAAAATTAACTAATCTTTATGTGAACAGTACAAATGAATTGTCTGTTCACGAGTTACGTCTGATACGATTTTCGTACAACCATTTACGAATTCGCTTCAAGTCATACTCACAAATTTAAAAATTATTATTTAGATTAATAAAAAGATTATGACACACACATTTTACAACAATACTAAATCAATGCTTATCGTTGGTAGCATTGTAACTCTAAGTATGATTGCAATGGTTAACCCAGCAGCAGCTTACTTCAGTCACCAAGGTGGTGACGACATTAACGTAACTAGTACAAACAGTGCTTCTGTATTGAATGCAGTAGTAGTAGGTGCTAACACAGGCTACAACGTAGTAGCTGGTGGCGAAACTGGCAACGGTGGTAATGGTGGTGACGCTACAGGCAAGAAAGCTAATGGTGGACACGGGGGCACAACTGGCTCTTCAAACAATGAGGCATTGATTGCCACAGGCAATGCTGCTGCTATTGGTACAGTAAACAACAGCGTCAATAGTAACCGTACAAAAGTTACTAAAGATTGTGGTTGCGAAAACCGAAAGAGCAAAGGTGGCGATGTTACTGTAACTAGCCAAAACGAAGCTGAGGTTGGCAACATCCTTGGTGTAGAAGCCAACACTGGCGAAAACGCTGTACTTGGTGGTACAACCGGCAACGCTGGCAATGGTGGCGCAGCTTCTGCCTCATCACACTCATGGTCAAAGTGGAACAATCACCAAAATAAAGGTGGTGCTAATGGTGGACATGGTGGAAACACTGGTGGAACCAACAATGTAGCTGTTGTTCTTACTGGTGAATCAGTAGCTGATGGTCTAGTAGTAAACGTTGTAAATCGCAACGTTACTCGTGTTGCTCGCTAAATAGCGCAAAGTGACGTAGAAGACAGGTCTCTGACCTGACTTCTACCAAGATCTGGTTTTTAAAACAAGATCTTGGTGAGAGGTTAAATTTATTACAAGCATTAATGGTTTTGGTATGAAAAACTGCTGGCAACACAAAATGTTCAATAATTTGCAAAAAAATTCCTTGTCATTTCTATTGATAATGACCTTGGTATTTAATACTTTTTTGCCAATTTTGGTCAAAGCGGAGGAAATTGCTACCATCACAGAAACAGAAACTCCCGAACCAACTTCTGTAGTAGAAATCTCAACCGGCGACGCTATTTCTGTACTAACATTAGATTCAGAGATCAATACTAATGAAATAAGTACAAGCGATCCAATCGAAGAAGACGCCGAAGAAATTGCTACCACTACCCCTAACCCTATCTCACCAAACTCAACCAGTACCGATGAAAACACAACAGAAAATGCTACCACCACAGAAACGGAAATCGCTAATCCAGACGAACTAACTGTAAACTTAACCAACGTAGCAACTAGCACCACCAACTCTACCACCACTGCCAACACCGGGAGTAACGCTGTCGAAGCTGATGAATTTGTAACTGCAACCGGCGACGCTGTCTCTTATGTTGAACTAACAAATGTGGTCAACACCAACATCATTAATTCTACAGGATTGATTGATTTTATTCGTGAAGTCTTAGGCTATGAAAATTTTGATATGCGAGACACCTTCATGGATATTTTCAATTCTCTAGGCACAGCTGAGAGTACAGCTATTTGTAGTGAGCTAGTTTGTGATCCTGATTCCCTATTTGTCGACTTAGTTAATCAAGTCAACATCAACAACAATATCTCTGTGACCGCCAACACCGGTGACAACTCGGCTCTCGGTACTGGCGCCATCACAACTGGTGATGCTTACGCTTCTGCCAATATAGTAAACATGGCAAATACAAATATTGTTGATTCAAACTATTTGCTGTTGGTCTTTAATAATTTCTCTGATTTAGCCGGCTCACTAGTTTTGCCTAATAGTGATTTTTTTCAAACTTTTTTGACTCAAAATCATGGTCAGACATCTCTGTTTAATGCTACTAATTCTGCCACTATCACCAACACCGGCGAAACTGTAGCCAACACCGGAGACAACAGCATCGAAGGTAATGGTACAAGCGCGATTGAAACCGGAAATGCCACTTCCCTGTCTCACACAGAAAATATCATCAATCAAAATCTACTTAACTCTGACAGCTTTAGCATGCTGATTCGCGTACATGGTGACTGGACTGGCAACATCTTTGGTTTACCAGAGGGAATGGAGTGGGAAAATACTAGCGAAGGTATTCGTTTGTATTACAATCCTGAAAATGACAGTAATCAAAATTCATCAACAGTTGCCAATATCACCAATGACGCCAATATCACCAACAATGTAAGTGTTTTTGCTCTAACTGGCGACAATGAAATCAGTAGTAATAATGGAACTAGCCAAATAAAGACTGGCGACGCAATTGCTGATAGTACTATTATGAATATTGCTAACACAAACGTAGTTGGCAGCAACTGGATCAATCTTATTTTTAACATCTTTGGCAACTGGAGTGGCGATATCGCTTTTGGCCAACCTGACCTTTGGCTGGGATTATCAGCCCAAGGAAATAACCGCATAGTCATGCGTCCAGGTAGTGAAATGTCTTACACTTACACCATCTTCAACCGTGGTGATGTTACCGCTAAAAATGTGATGTTGGAGAGCGAATTTCCACTATCTTCACTAGAACTCACTAGCGCAATTACCGACAATGATGCCAACGACGGAAAAACTATTTGGTCAATTGGCGACATCAAAGCAGGTGAAACTAAAGAGATTACCGTGCCAGCAAAAATTGTTGCTACCTACGGACAAAATGGCCAACTCCCCCTACCTTTATCAGCCACTGTCTACAGCGATCAAAGTGACGCCAACGATGAAGACAATTCTGATTCGTTAATAATTTATGTAAATGAAGCAAGCAAGAAACACAAACCTTCATACACCTTCCTGTCTAAATTTGTAATTGAAAAAAGTGCCGACAAAACTCAAGCTCAGGCTGGTGATGATGTTAATTACACCATCAAACTAGTGAATCGTGGCGGTCCAATATTTGACTCCCTTTTAGTTGACACTCTACGAGATAGCGAGGGAAATATTCTCAGTGAACAAACATGGCCATTGGATAAAATTAAAAATGGTGAAACTATCACGATCACTTATACCGTCAATCTTCCGATCGACATCAAAGATGGTATTTATACAAATACTGCTCAATTGGTTGGTATGCATGGTAGTGAGAGTAAAAAATATCGCACCCCTTATGAAAGTACGATGGTTGAACACAAATTAACTGTAGGAAATCTTCCTGAAGGAGAAGTTTTGGGTGCTAGTATCTCTACCTGTACACCATATCTAACCACCTATCCAAGACAGCACAAAGACAACAACTTTGCAGAAGTTATAAAATTGCAAAATTTCCTCAAGCAATATGTTATGACCGATATAGAGGTTTCTGGAACTTTCGATGACAATACTCGCTTGGCAGTAGAGTCTTTCCAACAGCAATACAAAGATGACATTCTATCGCCTTGGAATATGAGTACCGGTTCTGGTTATGTCTACTACACCACCCAAAAGAAAATTAATGAAATCATGTGTGATGAAGCCGTAGAATTCCCACTCACAACTGAACAAGAAAAAGAAATTGAATACTTCAAAACCAATAAAAATGAAATAGATTCTGGTGACTGGTTGTTCTCAGTCAATACTCTAGACACTACTTCTGACGACATAGCTAAAGAAGAAATGGAAGATAACACCCTAACTCTCGAACCAGAGAAAAACTATGAACACTTACCCGCCTATCTCCGTCCCAACTTCCATTTAAATAGCGATATTTCTTACCTCCGTCTAAACAACTGGCGTTACCTCTTCCGCAGTAGCAACACTGCCCTTCTCTACTAAAAAACTGACCGATCTTCTCGTTGTTTAAAATTTGGCTAGTTGTGCTAATATTTCTTTCTAACTATACTGAAATTTATGAACGAACCTATCACCAATCAAAATCCTAATATTCCCGAAATTTTCCTCAAACCCTATGATCCATCAGCTCATGAGGGAGAACTTTATCAAAAATGGGAAGACTCTGGTTTCTTCAACCCTGACGTTTGTATAGAGAAAGGTGTAACTGAAAAGGATGCTGAGGTGTTTTCAATGGTTCTACCCCCTCCAAATGTGACAGGTGAACTTCATATGGGTAGCGCGCTTATGCTTGCGCTTGAGGATATTATGGTGCGTCACGCCAGAATGAACGGCAAAAAAACTTTATGGATTCCCGGCACCGACTCTGCCGCCATTGCCACCCAAGCTCGAGTAGAAAAAGATATTCAAAAAGCCGAGAAGAAAACTCGTCACGATTTGGGGCGAGAAGAACTCCTTAAGCGTATTGATATTTTTGTCGAAGAAAAAAAGAGTACCATACTCAGTCAAATGCGTTCGATTGGTGCTTCGCTCGATTGGAGTCGCTACGCTTACACCATGGACGAGAAACGCTACCAAGCAGTTATGGAAGCCTTTGTACGCATGTATAACGCTGGTTTAATTTATCGTGGTAACAGAATCGTAAACTGGGATCCAAAGGGGCAAACCACTATTTCTGATGATGAAATTGTTTATGAAGAAAGAAAAGCTAAGCTTTACACTTTCAAGTATAGTCCTGACTTCCCGATTGCTATTGCCACCACTCGCCTTGAAACCAAGGTCGGTGACACCGCTGTCGCTGTTCACCCTGATGACGAACGCTATCAGCAATTTATTGGTCAAGAATATGATGTGGTTTTTTGTGATGTTCCCCTCCATATCAAAATTGTCGCCGATGAAAGCGTCGAAAAAGAATTTGGTACTGGCGCACTAGGAGTTACTCCGGCTCACAGCCAAATCGACTGGGAAATTGCCGATAGACACAATCTCCCTCGCCCGCAGGTAATAAACGAGTACGCCAAGATGGTAGACAACCTACCCGGTAAACTAGCCGGAATAAAAGCTGTCGACGCTCGTGAAGAAGTCGCTAATTGGCTTAGGGAAAACGATTTACTTATCAGTGAAGAAGAAATAAGTCAAAATGTTTCTACCGCTGAGCGTACTGGCGGTATCGTCGAACCTTTGCCAAAATTGCAGTGGTTTATTGATGTCGAAAAATCTTTTACCATAGAAAATTCAGCCATTCCTAACATCACTTCTGGCTCAGAAATTAGCCTAAAAGAACTAATGGAAAAAGCCGTAACAGGTGACGGAGTGAGTTTTGTCACCGAACGGTTTGAAAAAACTTATTTGCACTGGGCCAAAAATCTCCGTCCGTGGTGTATTAGTCGGCAAATTTGGTTTGGTCATCGGATACCAGTTTGGTATAGGGTGAATGCCGAAGACAGAGAAGAAATTTACTGTGGATTAGAATCACCTCAAGGTGAAGGTTGGACACAGGACCCTGACGTACTAGACACTTGGTTCTCTGCAGCCCTTTGGACTTTTACCACTCTCGGCTGGCCGAATCAAACTGAAGATTTAAAAACCTACCATCCCACCACCCTAATAGAAACTGGTCACGATATTCTTTTCTTCTGGGTGGCCCGCATGATTATGATGAGCGGTTTCTTTGTGGGACAAGTTCCCTTCAAGACCGTGTACATGCATGGCCTAGTGCGCGACGGTCAAGGCCGAAAGATTTCCAAATCACTTGGCAACAACATCGACCCTGTCGACATGGCACAAAAATACGGTATGGACGCAGTTCGTATTTCCCTAGTTATGGGTATGACCCCAGGAACTGACAGCAAAATCTCTGAAGATAAAATCCGTGGATACAAACACTTTGCCAATAAACTCTGGAACATTAGCCGTTTTACCCTGACTTCTCTTAACAATACTGATGTTCCTACTGTTATTGAGTTAAAAGAGGCTGACAAAGCCATTTTGAGCGAATTAAAAGCCCTTATTTCTGCAGTTGAGTCACACTTTGCCAACCATCGCATCGACTTGGCCGGCGAAGCTATCTATCAATACGCTTGGCACCGCTTTGCTGATGAAATCATCGAAGAATCAAAGCCAATTTTGCAAAGCTCCGACACCAACTCGGTTCTGTCACGACAATATGTTCTCAAGGAAATTTTGATTACCATACTGAAGCTACTGCATCCATTCATGCCTTTTGTGACCGAAGCAGTATGGCAAGAATTACCAAAATCCTACAAAGACAGTGATCTACTTCTCGTGGCTAAATGGCCAAAAGCTTAATCCCCTACCTAATCACACCCAAGTTTTTCTTAACCACCAACCTGATACAATAGAGCTTGTGGAATCAACGCATTTTGCAATTGCTTTTCTGGTTAGTTTAATCCCAGCAATATTTTGGCTGTGGTTTTGGCTTCGTGAAGACAAAAAAAATCCTGAGCCAATTCTTCTCATTATCATTGCATTTGTTGCCGGTATGGCGGTCGTACCCTTGGCTTTACCTTTACAAAAGTTAGCGATTGATATTTATAGTGGCGATAATATCATGTTTATTTGGGTCATTATCGAAGAAGCCCTTAAATACTTTGTTGCCCTCTTAGTCATTTTATGGAATAAAGCTGTGGACGAGCCGATAGATTATGTGATCTACATGATTGCCATCGCTCTTGGTTTTGCTACTTTAGAAAACACTCTTTTCACTCTCAATCCTCTCACTGCCGGCGAGTACACTGCCGTGGCGGTGACTGGCTCTTTCCGATTCTTAGGTGCCACCCTTCTTCATGTACTAGCTTCAGCCACAATCGGAGTCTTGATTGCCATCGCTTTCTATCGTTCCGCTTTTAGTAAACTCATCTATGGTACTATTGGGTTATTCATTGCCATTTTATTGCATGCTTTGTTTAACTTTTTTATAATGGATGCAAATGGCGAAGGAATACTGATCATCTTCCTCTTCGTCTGGATGGGCATTATTGTCCTTTTCCTACTGTTTGAAAAGATCAAATTACTCGAATCAGTAAAGAAACCATTGTCACGTAAATGAATATGAAAAAACCATCCTTTTTAGAACGACTCACCGGCTCTGTCCAAAACAACAATAGCGACTATGATCGCATTCTTGATGACGATCATCATTTTGGCGACGAAGAAGAGAAGGATGACAATTACGAAAACGATGACAACTGGCAGAATGATCAAGACTCCGAACCATCAACTCCACAAGAAGGTGAACTTCCGGTAGACATGTACCAAACCAACGACGCAATTATTATCCGCGCTCTCGTAGCTGGTGTTAGCCCCAATGATCTAGATATTGCTATCACTCGCGACATGGTCACCATTCGTGGACTTCGTGAGGAATATCAAGAAACGAACGACGACAATTATTTTCATCGCGAACTCTTCTGGGGTAGTTTCTCTCGCACTTTGGTCTTACCCGAAGAAGTAATAATCGATGAGGCTGAAGCCCAAGAAAAGCACGGCATGCTCGAAATACGTCTACCAAAACTCGACAAGCATCGCAGTACTCAGCTTAAAGTCAGATCTAATGTAAACACTGGGAAGTAAAAAATAAAAAGAACAGAAAAAAGAGCGTATCAATAAATTGATACGCTCTTT
>JAGOSI010000004.1:1490-17571 GCA_018062385.1 Minisyncoccota bacterium | reverse complement strand
AATACGTCTACCAAAACTCGACAAGCATCGCAGTACTCAGCTTAAAGTCAGATCTAATGTAAACACTGGGAAGTAAAAAATAAAAAGAACAGAAAAAAGAGCGTATCAATAAATTGATACGCTCTTTTTATCAGGTGCTTGGGGGCGGGCTCGAACCGCCGACCCCTTCCTCTTCAGGGAAATGCTCTACCAACTGAGCTACCCAAGCAGTTCGGCTATTCTAGCGTGTTTGCGCTGTTATTTCAACCTAGGGCTTTGGGTTTGCATTCAATGATTCAAACCACGAATTAGCCCCCTCCATCTCCGCTGTCATCGCTTCTAAATTTTCCAGCTGTTGCTTTATATTTTCCCAATTTGGAGCTATGTAATAAAAGTAAATATAAAGAGGAATGAAAATAACTATTACAAACCAAATTAATCTAAAGATGGTGGCGATAATCGTTCCTTTGCGCATTTGCCTCAACAGCTGATTGTTCTCAACCAACAAACGCTGATTTTCTCGTAAGAGAGCTTTGATTTCATTATTATCTTCATCAAATTGCATAGCTGAAGTATAACAAAACTAGTTGATTTTTACATGATCAGGCAGTGTGCTAAAGTATAAGCCATTGCCCTCGTAGCTCAATGGATAGAGCTATTCCGTCCTAAGGAAGAGATATGGGTTCGATTCCTGTCGAGGGCACAAACGAATGAAATGAGTGAAGTGACCGAGAAGAAAGCAAATAATTTTGCTTTCTTCAGGAAGCGAAAAGTATTTGGATGCGCCTTAGCGCGACAAATACTCAGGCTCGATGAGGATTCCTGTCGAGGGCACATATTTACAAATCTATGTTTATATTATATAGTTTTAACGGTTATAGTTTTTTTATTTAGACCTTTCTTTTTAGGAGAATAATGATGCACAAAAGATTTCATTTCTCTACCATTTTAAGTGTTATTTACAATCAAAAATTGTCGGGCGAAACCGCTTCATTATTGAGCTATCTTTTGGACAGAGAAATTCGTGATGAGCAGGTTTTGGAACTTATGCCTTCTTGTAGAGACGACTTACTTAGTCAATTTCCTTTTCTTTATAACAAAGAAATAATGGATGCGTTTGTAGAATTAAATCAAAAATTAGAGAAGGGTGAAGATAATAATAACTTCGTTTGTTCAACCAAGATTATCAGAGACTGGCTATTGGAGACACTCCCCATTTGTCGATGTAATGAAATGTTGGTTGTTTTAGTTAATAAGAAAAACAAGAGGAAACCCACTGAATTATCTGTATTTAAGCAAAGAGTAAACTGATGATTGACACAAAACTCTATTTGGATATTTATTTTCTAAATAGAGTTTTTTATCTTTAAACAAAAGCCCGGCGCCAAAGGCGCCGGGCTTTTTCTGTTTTTAACTAATTTTACAGACTAAGCAATTCTCTAAGCTTCCCTTCATCAAAACCGATCACCACATCATCACCAATACGAATCACTGGCACGCCCATTTGACCAGTAAGCTCAATCATTTCTTGACGCTTTTCGGCATCCATTGCTACATCGTGTTCAGTATAATTTACGTTATTTTCTTTGAAAAAATCCTTAGCTGCGTGACAGAAGTGACAAACCGGGGTGCTATAAATAGTAACTGTTTTCTCCATAAAATTTAATTATTTTTTAAATAATGACATTATATCATTTCCTACCAAAACTTGTACCACGGCCTTGATTCCACATCTTTTGACTTGGTTGCAGTAGCGGTAGTTGCTTTGTCGTCCTCCAGTATAATTACCACCTGTTCCCCATCCCGAGCAATATCAAACTGACGACGCATCTCCGCCTCGATTCCACGATCACTAGACAGATATTCCACTTCCTTATCTAAACTCAATTCTCTCTTTTGTAAGTTGATCATCTCCTCCTCCAGCGCCAAACGTTTTTCGGACATTTCCTTGGCTACCAAATAACGATCATAGGCACTCCAAAAAATAAATAAAGACAACACCAAAAGAACTATCTGCGTTAAACGCGAATGAAAAACTGAGCGTAACTTACGCTTTTGATGAAAATCAAACATGTGCTAATATTCTAGCATTATGAGTATACTTTATTCTAAGCGTGGCAAGGGTATTATTAAGTGGATTTGGGTGGTTTTTGCTGTATTACTAATTCTCAGTATGATTTTTGCCTTTTCTGGCAGTATCGAGCTATTTAATCCAAACAATATCGCTCCAGCCACTACTCCGATTTAACCATCTTCATAAAGACTTCCTGTGGAATGTGCACCTTGCCTTTTCCTCGTTCTAACATCTTCTTTTTACCTCGTTTTTGGTTTTCGCGTAATTTCATCTTGCGTGTTATATCACCACCATATAAGTGTCCGGTAACATCTTTCTTTAGAGCTGACAAAGTTCTTGAAGCAATGATTTTTCCTCTTACTTTGGCTTGGATTTTGGTCACAAACTGTTGTCGTGGCAGAGTATCATAAAGTTTTTCTACTACCGCTCTGGCATCAAATTCTGACCGTCGTTCACCCACCACTCGTGAAAAAGCTACAATCAATTCTTCGGCTACCAAGACATCAAGGCGCACCACTTCAGCTGGGCGCATTTCAGCAATTTCATAAGATAATGACCCATAGCCACTAGTGACATTTTTTAATTTATCAAAGAAGTTACGCATGAGTTCACGAAGAGGCATTTCTATTGAGACAATATTTCTTCCATCACCAAACACTTCAGTATCAATCACCTGTGCCTCATGTTCGTAGAGGAGTGTTAGGACTGCTCCCATATAAGTCGGCGGTATAATAATCTGTCCCAAAATCCACGGTTCGCGAATGGTAACTTTTTCGCCATGATCGGGAAAACGTGACGCAGCATAAATACTTTCAATCGTACCGTCACTGTGGGTAATTTCGTAAGCGATCGAAGGTGCGGTAATGATAAGCTCCACCGAAAACTCGCGCCTAAGTCGCTCGGCAATAATTTCCATATGAAGCATACCCAAAAATCCACAACGAAAACCTCGTCCTAAAACCCCTGAAGATTCTTCTTCATAAGATAAAGATGAATCAGATAATTTAAGACGTTCGAGTGACTGGCGGAGAATCGTAAAATCATCTTGATCATCAGGAAAAACTGAGGCCCAGACTACCGGCCTAGCTTCCATATATCCCGGCAAAGATGGAGCAGGGCTTTTATCTAAAGTTAAAGTATCGCCAACCGAAGCTACACCCGGTTCTTTAATACCAGTAACAATATAACCAATATCCCCCGCCCTAAGTGAAGCGACCGGAGTTTCAGCCGGAGTAACCACTCCCACTTCAAGCGCGGTAAAGGTGCGTCCGCTAGCATTGAAACGTAATACATCTCCTTTTTTAACTTCCCCGTCAAACACTCGCATAAATACAATTATCCCCCGATGATTAGAATACTGAAAATCAAAAATTAACCCCCGGTAGGTATCTAAGGCCCCAGGCTGTGGCGCAGGAATTCGTACGCAAATTTTTTCTAAAAGTTTGTCTACCCCCGCTCCAGTCTTACCTGACACCAAAATTATATCTTCCAAGTCACAAGACAATAGACTCACCACTTCCTCACTCACCTCTTCAATTCTAGAATGTGGCACATCGATCTTGGTCAAAACTGGAATAATCGTAAGACCTTGCTCCTTTGCCATTTGTAGAGTGGTAAGAGTTTGTGCCTGTACCCCCTGTGTACTATCAACCAAAAGTAATACGCCCTCAACAGCTTTTAAGGCTCTCGAGACTTCATAAGAAAAATCAATATGACCTGGCGTATCAATTAAGTTGAGCTCATAATCCTGACCAGAAAATTTGTAGTGCATACGCACTGGTTGCATCTTGATCGTGATGCCACGTTCCCGCTCTAAATCCATTGAATCCAGAACTTGTTCTTTCATTTTTCTCGCTTCCACGCTTTTGGTTAGCTCGAGCATACGATCGGCCAAGGTAGATTTACCATGGTCGATGTGAGCGATAATACTAAAATTACGTATTTGTCTTTGCATAAGATATAACTGTACTGTACCGCAATTAGAGCTTAAAAACTAGGGGTGAAATTATTGTGGACCAATAACGTCTTTCTTGAAGAATTTAGCGTGGAGAGAACGATAAATTTCATCGAGTTCTTTTGATTTAAATAAATAGTAGGTTAAAATCGCCCCCGCAACTCCCACAATGCCTGCCACCACCCCCTGAAGCATGATTCCTATAAAAGTCTCCTGATTAATACCATCAACCACAAAAATCAAAGTACCGTAAGCTAAAGACCCTGCCACAATCGCAGCTGTAGTAGCTTCAATTATACGCTTTCCAATTCCCTCCCATTTTATACCAAACATCGCGGTTGCTACCACAACTAAAATAGCCATTTCCAAAAATACTCCGGTCACAAAAGCTAAAGCTAAAACAAACACCTCTGTACCTGAAGTTCCTTCCAGTCTAAAGATAGATTCTAATGTCGCACGAAAAACCACCGACGTGCTGAAATAATGCAAAAGGATGTAGGCGGAGGCAATGGCTGTGCTCGCACCAATAAGCGCAATAATAAGTGGCAGGCGCGTATTGCCACCGGCATAAAAAGCTCGAACTAAAAGCAACATAAACGACTGTGCCGTGAGAGCGATAGTGAACAAGGCCAGCATGGCTGCCGTTAGACGCGTATCATTCCAGTCAAAAGCGCCACTACCCAAAACCACTCGCACGATCTGTGCACGCAAAACGATAATCAGCGCAATGATGGGAAAAGACCAAAAAATAATATGTCGAAGTGCCGTATAAACATGCACATTAAAAATATCCTTTTTGTTTTGTACAAAAAGATTAGCCAATACCGGAAAAGCTGCCACCGAATAACTCATGCCAATAATCACCAAGGGAACCGATTGTAAATTGTAAGCAAATTGGAAGATTGACACCGAACCAGCGGTCATTAAGGTCGCTATACTGATCAAGACAAGCAAAACTAATTGATGGATAGACAAAGTAATCGCCCGTGGAATCGCCACAAACAAAATAGATCGTAGCAGTGAAAAATCAAACTGTTTAACCAACCCAAAAGATAACTCACTCCTTAAAATAAGCGGTAACTGAACCAGCATATGTCCCAAAGCTCCAATTACCACTCCACTAACCAAGCCAACCAAGCCAAACCACGGATATAAAAATGCTATACCGAAAATAATTCCAAGATTATAAATCAAAGGGCTGATAGCGTATAAAACAAACCGTTGTGAAAGCTGGGTTACAACCCCAAACAAGCTGGAGATACCCAGTAATAATGGCTGTAGTAAAAGAATACGTAACAGTGTAACCAAAGTTTCACTGTCGGAAGTAAAGCCAGGGAAGATAACCTTAACAATATAAGGAGCAAAAATGAATAGTAGCGTAGCTACTATCGTGTAAGTAATCAAAAAAACTGTGAACATCTGACCGAGAATATTGGCACCGGCCATTGAACTATCTGTTTCTCTAGCCTTGGTTACAAACGGCAACAAAACATAGACTGACAAAACAGAAGCGAACAAAGCAAACATTAGATCCGGTAACTTAAAAGCAGTGTAATACAAGTCGAGTTCATTACCAGGACCAAAATTATGTGCCAACATTCGATCGCGCACAAGAGCCAGTAACTGTGAACCAAAAGCAAACAGAGCTAAAATATACGCAGCTTGATGCAAGCCACGTATTTCACTATACATAAATTTAAAAACTCGCTTCACCATAAAATTATTCCGTCACTTCAGAAGTATCTACCGAAACACTGTCGGGACTAGGCTGATTTGTTTCTTCAACATTTTCTGCTCTTTGCTCAGTTTGATTTAAAGGTGTAATTAAATCTGTATCGGGTTTTTTATTGCTAATAGTTACATCTTCTTCAGTACTAACAACATCCCCATCAATAACCGGAGTTTTTAACTGATTGTCTGTCTTAGTAAATTCTCCTGCTTCCACTTGTGATATTAGATTTTTAATTTCCTGATTATCGGGATTGGAACTAAGTACACTTCTTAGTTCCACCAAGGCTTCATCTTTTTTATTTAAATCCAAATAAACTAAAGCCAAGAAATAACGGGCATTGGCGTAAGAATTATCTAACCTAACTGCTTCCTGAAAAGCTCTAACAGCCTGCTCTAAATTATCGCTTTCTGCCAAGAGAACCCCGAGCTGGAAATAACGAATAGGATTATTTGGTTCAATGGCAATTAATGAATTAGTGACCTTAATCGCTGACTCAACCTGCCCTTCTTCAATCTCAATTTGTGACAACAAAAGTAAAGCATCCGTGTAATCATTTTTTAATTTAATAGCGTCGTTTAGATAACTTCTCGAAGTAACAAAATCTCTTTGTTTGGCAGACAGTTGAGCAAAAAGCACCAAATAACTAGGATTTTTAGGATCAAGCTTTAGCACCTCCGCCAATAGAGCCTCTTTGCGATTTTTTATTTCTGGAGCTTGATTAACATCTAATAGACCATAAAAACTAGCGAGTAGAGCATGATTGAAGGCATTAGTCGGATCTAAATTAATAGCTTTTTCTGACAAAGCAATTCCCTCAATTAAGTTATTTTGAAAAGCCTGTTGATCTAAAGTGGTCGGTTCAACAATAGCGACTAGTCGGTTTAGCTCCATCAATCTCAATCTTGCTCTTTCGGCCGTAAAGATATCCTGAGCAAATAAATATTCAGCATCTTGCAAACGTTGGTCAAGCTCAGGCAATGAAAGCTGGTCGGAGGTGGCTAATTCTGCATAAGTCACTTGAGCAAAGTATTGCTTACCAATCTTAAACACAGACACAGCTGATGAAATAACCACCAACAAAACTAGAGCAATCAAAACAAAGCCGTAATGTTTATTCTCTGCCACATTCAAAGTAATATTTTTACTTAAATTGTTGGCTACATAAACAGCCAAAGCAAAACCATTCATCAAAGCCATCAGAAGCATAACAGCCGAGCCCGGAACATAAAATATAGACATGATCCACAAGTAGACTGCAGAGACAAAAGTAATCAGACCAATTAAATACCAACCCTGATCAATCTTCGCCACAAATAATGTTCGGTAGCCACTGTAAATAAAGGCCAATAAAAACAATACAATGAATACACTGCCCGCTAAGCCAGTCGTTGCAAATACAGTCGGCACAAAACCGCTACCAGCAGTGAAATCAGTACTCCAGAAATAAGTTTGGTTTATGACTGGGTCTTTATACAAACGCCAAGCATCTTCAAAACGATTTGGACCAGCTCCAAACAATGCGCTTTCCGTATAGACCGCTTTTACAACATCAAAGGTTGCTTCGACTGACGGACGAACTTCCAAATAATTTATGCCAGTAATATTACTTATCTTGGATCCTAAACTACTTCCACCGATGATAAAGATAAAAGATACCAACACTACCAAAGCGGTGACCCCTAGACTTGCAACAGATAATGGGTTTTTTTCTTCTGAACTACTCAGCCAAGTGTCTTTTGATAACAAGTACAACAGCATCAAGAGACTGAAGCCACTAAGAAGATACCAGACAAAAGAAAAATTTATCACCGCCAACACTACCAACGACAAGATGATTACTGTAGTCAAAACTACCTTTCCAAGACGTGGTAAAGTTGCCCCTTGAAAAAGAATCAGTAGTACGATAATAATCAAACCCGAAAACAACGCTAAATCATTAAACCCTCCTAGCCAAGAGCTGGTATTAGTGGTAAATACACCAAAACTAAGAAAGGTTGGACCGAAAATTAAACGACAGATTTGGATTAAAAGTAAAATGATGGTAGTGAATCCAAAAACCATCATAAATTTAGAAAAAGTTGATTTAGAACGACCAAGAATCATTCCTGTTGTCATCACTGTTGCCATTAGTATAAAAAAACCAGCAGTCTGAACTTCAAAATTGTTACCGTAAATTGAGTCTAGTTTATCATCAGATAATAAACTAGAAGCCAAAGACATTAGAGCAAAAAGCCAAAAAAGTCCTAGGGCAAGAGGCAAACTAAACCGCACTAAACCGCGTCGCAGAATTGACAAAGCCAACAAAACTAAAGTTAGTGACACCCCAACAATGACTAGGTACGTTTTGGTGAAACCAAGACTGAGACTAGAGTGAGCGTTGGGAATAAAAAAAATCAACAGTAGACCAAAAACTAGAATGAACACTGACCGAGCTATAGTCTGCAACCATTCATTCACACTGTCCTTAGAGAGGTTATTTAGGCGTGGCAAAAATATATTATCTTTCATAACAAACTTGTTTTTGACATTGTAACATAAATACAAACACCCCAATTACTGGGGTGTTTGTATGCATATAAGCCGAATTCTGTCTGAGTAAACTCAGGATAATCATATACCTAGGATAAGTGTTACCACTCACCTCATGCGGTTCTCTCATTACTGAGCACGACCTTGCACGCGAGTAAGGATTTGGCCGTTTCACCCGATATGTTGCCACACCGACTATTCCCGAAAGGAATTCGCTCACTTTCGTTTACGACGTCTCTGCTCGCACCTCTATAACATTGCTGTTACGACGGGTGTTACCCGCTACCTGTCTCCGTATTGCTACGGGCGTGTTCGGACTTTCCTCTTCATCACGAATGATAAAGCGATTATCATGCCAAAATATAATGTCACAAAATCTAAAATATGCAACCTATTCTTTTGGAACCAAAACCTCATCACCAATCTTGATATTATTCTTAGCCACAAAACCCACTTTAGTTTCAATTACATAAAGGGCATCTTTCTTTGGCGAAAAAGCTTCAGGGAAACTCTCAGGCGTGGCATTTTCTTTAATATCGACAATTTTATTTTCCGCATCTACCCAAATGATATCAATAGCGTAATTCATGTCTTTCATCCAAATTGAATGCTCTCCGAGAGAATCAAAAACGAAGAGCTTTACTACCTCTTCCGGTAGATAAGGTGTATTAGATAGCCCCTTAATTCTTTCTGCCCAAGTCTTAGCTACAGAAGCCTGAACGGTAATCTTGGCAATTTTTAAATCCTGAGTCTTTGGGTAAATAACTCGCCAGTCATCGTTATTTTTTACAGATTCACTAGTAGTACTTGCTGGCGTCAAAACTGGTTTTCCAGCTTCTATAATTTCTTCTAATTCTTCCTTAGCCTCTTCTTGTTTTTGTTCAGCTAAGAGTTCGTTTTTTTCATTAGAAAAATACACAAAAGCGCCACCCATTATTACCAAAAGGAAAATCAAAACATAAATTGACCAGATACTCATTTGCGACATATTGTGATTATAACAAAATAAGTTAAATAAGAAGAATTAATGAGGTTCATTATTTTTTTCTTCATGTATATCTTCTTCAGCATGTCCATGATCCTCTCCAAGAGAAGAGGCAATAAGCCCCATAACCATCACTCCTACCACTACTAATAAAATATGTTTCAAAAAATCATCCTTGGTTTCATGATGTGATTGCCTCGGTAACAAGTCATGAATCACCACTTGAATGAAAAATCCAGCACTAACTGCGAGCAAAGCTAATTCAAAACCTTCGGAAACCAAAGCAAAATAGCCTAGCAGAACACCAATAACAACAGTACTAGAGACACCAAAGTTTATTAGCAGGGCCTGGCGATTAGTGTACCCCGCCCGACGCAGAACAAAAAATTCAGAAATTTCTTGAAGAGCTTCGTGAATAACAATCGACACTGCAATAGCAAAACCGAGCACACTAGAAACTGAAAAAGCAGTGACCAAAACGATACCATCAGCAGTATTATGTATGGCATCACCGATAATTAGTTTTTTGGCACCACCCTTTTGTACCGCACACTCATCGTCATGATGGTGATGTGTCTCCGGTAATAAATATTGCAAAAGCCAAGCCAATGAGTATCCGACCATTACCATCATTACTCCTGCCCATAAATTAGGTGTTAACTCAAAAACTTCCAAAATCAATGCTCCGGCAGTGACCAAAAATACACCAGCAGAAAAAGATACCAAAAATGGCAATTTTTGCTCAAAAAAATCCTTAGTAAAATGGCTGACAAACACCACCCCCAGTAAGGAGACCAACATCACCGCCAAAACCGCTACCCATATTTCTATTCCCATAAAAAAGACTATACCAAATTACTTTATTATGTCACTACATCAAAATCAGCGTGCCAAGTCCCAAAAGGAAAAACAGACCACAAACATCGGTCGCAGTACTAATAAAAATAGTAGACATAGCTGCCGGATCCTTGCCTAAATACTTTAAAAATAAAGGTACGAAGGCACCAAAAAATCCGGCCACAATATGTACACCAACCATACTTAAACCAACAACCAATCCTAAAAGAGCGCTATGGTTCCAAATAATAGAAATAATCGCTACAATTGAACCGATAAGTAGACCGTTAAGTAGACCCGCCCCCACCTCACGCTTAATAGCCGGCATACCATTTTTAAGAGATATTGTACCGAGAGTAATACCCCGGAGCATTACCGCAAAAGTCTGACTGGCGGAATTTCCTCCCATTCCCGCTACAATTGGGATATACATCGCCAATATCACTAGAGCGGTCAAAGTATCCTCAAATACAAAAATCATCGATCCAGCCAAGAAGGCAGTGGCTAAGTTTAGAACCAGCCATTTGTAACGATTTTTGAATTTTCGCCAAGAAGAGTCGAATGGTCGCTCATCTTCATCAACACCACTCACATCATACAACGACTCGGCTGGCATTTTTCCAAACAAAGCTAAAGCATCATCAGCGTATATTATCCCCAGAACACTTTTATCATTATCGAGCACAATTACTTTTTTCCGCTCTGACGAAGTGAGAGTGTCAATAATTTCTGCCACTTCAGATTGATAAGTGATGGTCTGTACAGGAACCACAAATTTTTTTAAAGTGAATGTATTTCTATGTCTTACCAAAGTCGACATTGGCACTTCGCCTTTCAATTCACCCTTATCATAAATTAAAACTTCAGGGAATTTTCCTGTATCATGATAATGTTCTTCAATAGCATCGGCTGCTTCACCGATAGTTGCTTTATCGGGCAACAAAACATAATTAAAACTTATAAGCGAAGTGGTGGCCTTGGGATGGAAACGTAGAAAATACTCAATTTTATCTCGTACTTCAGTTTTTATACGCTTAATTATTTTTGAACGTCTTTTAGCATCCTTAATTCTAGAGAGAACTTTTTCCGCCTGTCTTGGATCCATATGGTCGAGCATATCGACAATCTCCCCTATTTTTAATCGCTCTAACAATGACAGCTGAACATGTGGTGACAACTCTTGAAAAACGGTACTTTGTTCGGGAAGTAATAGAGAGCGAAAATGAATCAACCTTTCGGCTGGTTGGCGAGTAATAATTTTTATTTCTCTCTCAAGATCTTTTTCCATAAATTAAAGTATATCAGTAGAAAACACAAGGCGGAAAAAAGAGGTGTGAAGACACCTCTTTTTTCCGCCTTGTGTTTTCCCTTCTGTGACTATTAAATCAAAATTTCGATATCAGCCTTAGACTTTAAATCCTCAATGTAAATCGTAACTTGCTGTTGATATTTATCATTACGAATTTGTTCCACTACTTGATCGCGAATCTCTTCAATTGGTGGCAAATCATTATTAACGTTGGCTTCATTATATAAAGACAGCACTTCTTCATCAGTCACCTCAATTGCATCTTTACTAACCTCCGCATCAAACAATCCTTGAATCAGAATTTCGTTTTCGATATCACGACGAAGATTAGATTCGTTGATTCCAAATTCAGCCATACGCTTATCCAACTCTTCTCTACCACCGACACCTTCAGTAATTTCGTTGAAACGAGCGTCAATTGCTTCAGTAGTTGCCTCGTTACCTTTTTCAATAGCTACTTGTCTAAGCAATTCACCATTTATAAGAGTTTCGATTGCTTCAGCTCTAAAGCCAGCAATAGCTTCATCGCTAGTAGAATCAACTCCTTGCATCTTGGCCATTTCTGAAAGCTGTTTTACTCCACTATCAAGATCACTGTTTGGTATAACAATACCATTCACCTTAGCTGCTGGAGCTTTGGCCTTCATGTCTGCAATAATGCCGGTGAATATCCCAGTATTAATCCGACCCTGCTTTTCCAATATAAAAATTAGACCGAGAGCTATAACTAAGATAATTAATGCCGACACTATGTAAGTGGTTACACTACGCTTCTTCTTTGGTGTACCACTGTTACTAACCTCTCTTCTTTCAACAGCTTCAACATTATCAGTAGTCTGATTAGAAGAAACTGGGGCACCTTCCTCTCTTGTTTTGTCGTCCATAAATAAAGTTTAAGAATTAACTAACATATCACCTCTTAAAGTGGGCGTTCGGAGTATATTAACATACTTCTTTTAATTAGTTAGTCAGAGCTTTGGGATGCTGAGCGCTCCATGAAGCCAAAACCACCGCTGTAGCCGCTGCTGCATTTAGAGATTCACAACGTGGATGAATAGGGATAGAAATCAAAGCATCACAGAGTTCTTTGGTTTTTTGTCGCAAACCTGAGCCTTCGTTACCTAAAATAAAGACACTCGGACGAACAAATTTCTCTTCTACAGTAGTCACGTCACCTTTACCTTCCAAACCATAAGTCCAAAAACCACGCTCTTGTAAATCGCGAGCAACACTATTCACATTACTAATAGCTACTAGAGGAATCCGGAAAGCCATTCCAGCTGACACCTTTATTACAGTACCAGTAACTGGCGCCTGATTATGTGGAGGAATCAAAACTCCAGATAGACCAAACGCAGCAGCAGAACGGATCACCGCTCCCACATTGTGTGGATCTTGCACCTCACCCAATATTAGCAAAGAGGTATCATTATCTACCTCCAAACCTCTAATAAATTCCTTATAGGGAACCATGAGTTTTTCTGGCAAGAGACCGGCAACAATACCCTGATGGGAGGCCTTGGCCGATACACCACGAGGTGGGTTTTTTAAATTTAATAATTTTGGCACAAAGCCACAACTCTCGATCTGACCGAGGATTTTTTTATCAGTAAAATTAGGATCAAGAAAAACTTGCTTGATCACGTCGGGACGTTCAGCCAAAGCTTCCGACACCGCATGTTTACCAAATATGTATTCGTACTCAACTTTCATCAGCCCATCCTAGCACGTTTTTAAAAGTTGGCTAATCCTTTACTTGTGATTTAAAGCCTATTTTTTAGATATGGTAATATCACCGTAAAAGTAGCTCCTTTGTCTCGTCCGGAAACCACCTCTATTTTTCCACCTAATTTCTCAACTGATTGTTTTACTATATATAGTCCCAAGCCCGTCCCCTCCGCTTGATGGGACTGAGCATTACTAGCACGGTAAAATTTAGCAAATAATTTGCTCACCTCTTCTTCCGGTACACCAATTCCATCATCAGCGATCATGATAAATATTTTATTGTCTATCAATCTAAAGCTGAATATCACTTCACCTCCAGCCTCAACATACTTCACAGCATTAGACATCAAATTGCTAACAATAATATGCAACAATCGGGAATCAGAATTAAAAACCAAACCTTCTGGTTCATCACTTCTTTTTATAACAATTTTTTTATCAGTTATTTTCTCAGCATATTCGTCTAGGATCGAAGTAAAAAAATCAGTTAAATTGATTTTCTCAATACTGGAAGCAAAAGTACCCATCTCCAATTTTGATACACTCAAGAAATCATTAATGAGAGCAATCATGCGAATTGTATTACGCTCTATCTTTGTCAGATATCGAGCTTGGTTTTCGGTTTTTGTTTCCTTCATATTTTTCTGCAACAATTCTAAATTCCAACGAATAGCGGAAATTGGAGTACGGAGCTGATGTGTCGCCAACGCCACAAATTCTGACTTGGCAGTATCAATTAATTTTTCTTGAGTAATATCCACCAAAGACACAAGTCTCTGATTTTTAATTTCATAATTATAAACCGACATCGACACCCATTTAAAATCTCCACCTATGGTTTTTAGTTTAATTTTTTCATCCTTTAACGTAACTCTTGAAGTTATGCGTCCGGCCAAAACAGACAAATCACCTTTGTCATTGGTTTCGATAATCAGATCAAGGAAATTCAAACCCGAAATTGACTCGGTGTTAGTACCAAACATATTAATCGTAGCCGGATTAGACATAATCACCTCACCTCTTTGATTGATAGTTAGGTACGGAATTGGACTACGTTCATATAAAGAAACGAACTGCTCATTAGCACCATAGCGTCTTTGAGCTTCTTGATTGGAAATAGCGAGATCGCTTTTTTTCCATAAAATAAACAACACAGCTGCTACCGAAAGCTGAATCGCAAAAACAAAAAATAATACTTTTTGTACTGAAGATACCGGAGTTGCCAACCACCAAGTAATAGGTAAAACCAAAGGTAAGAAAACAATCAGAAAACCAGTGAAAATTCTTGATAAATCCATCTTATCATTAATAATAACAGCCATTTTTACCAACAATGCAGTTTTCGCACATATTCATTATTTTCAGCTTATGTTATTATTTACTCATATGCAAAAGAATATCTTAATTGTGGAAGACGAAACTGACCTTCGGGAGGCCATGGCTGAGGCGATTCGCGATGCCGGCTTTTCGGTTACTACCGCTGAAAATGGTGAGGTTGGTTTAAAGATGGCTTTAGAACAAAAGCCTGACCTTATCTTGTTGGACATTATTATGCCAATTATGGATGGGCATGAAACTTTAAAAAGACTACGCAATGATTCTTGGGGTAGAAATGTAAAAGTTATTGTTCTTACTGCTATGGATGATGTCGCCAATGTGGCCGAAGCCCATGAAGGAGATATTGATGATTACATTATCAAGGCTCACACTAGTCTTGATGAAATTCTCCGTCAGGTGCGTTCAGCTTTAATTTAGTTATTTATAAAATATAAAGGGGCAAAACCTTCGGTTTTGCCCCTTTATACTTATCTAAAAAATCTAATCATCATAAGTCGGCGCTCCGACCGGATCATCATCCTGTTTCTTTTTATTTGATCTCGTGAACTTTTTTTCAACAAAAACTTCTTTTCCAGTTTTTATATGGGGAATTCTCGGAATAGCAATTGAAGCCAAGGTCGCCACGACCGCAATCTCGTAAAAACCGAAACCAATAGCCATACCGATAGCGCCCGCAAACCAAATCCCTGCAGCTGTAGTGAGATTACGAATAGTCGCCCCCTCTTTCAAAATTAAACCGGCCCCCAAAAAACCAATACCAGATACTATCTGCGCTGCAATTCGAGATTCTGACGAGGGATCTACGGTCATAGACATAAAGGTAAAGAGCATCGCTCCACAGATCACAAACACATTAGTACTAATACCGGCATCTTTTCCTCGCAGCTCCCTCTCAATTCCAATCAGGGTACCGAGAATGATAGCCATGAACAAGCCAGTGAGGAACTTGAGAGTTAGTGGATCAAAAAAATTTAATATATCCAACATATACTACTTGACTATAAAGGTTTTGGTAGAAGTACTAGTTACCATACCCTTTACCACTAATTTTGCCTGTATCGTGTAGGTTCCTTTCACAGCATTACGCGGCACCTTACCCTGCCATCTTTGACCAAGAGTAGCCCCTGCTGAAACGTTGGCTATTTTATCACCCAATCCCGACCAAGTCACAACACTGCCATTTGGGGCCAAAACATCAATATCGTAAATTACTGCCTCTGTCACAACTTCATTATTTTTAGCCGAAACCTTTATATCATAGCCTCCATTCACTCGAGTATTAATAGCAGAAATAGAAGTAATAATTACTTCGGCTGGAACATTTTCTATGGGTGGCGTGGTGGTACTTGGATTTGTCACTGACAAAGAAGCAAAAGCGTCCACTAAACCATAGCCAAATTGATCATCTCTTCCTGCTACTCCCAAGTCTTGAGCTGTAGATTCTAAAGCCTGACGAACAGTATTGGAAGTTGTTGCCTTTCCACTAGAGATAAGTAAAGCCGCTACTCCTGCCACATGTGGCGAAGCCATTGAAGTACCCTGATAAAAATAATAACCAAAATTATTCAAAGTGTTACTGAAAGTATTTTGCAAAATACCATCAACATAACCATCAC
>JAGOSI010000004.1:0-1390 GCA_018062385.1 Minisyncoccota bacterium | reverse complement strand
ATAAGTAAAGCCGCTACTCCTGCCACATGTGGCGAAGCCATTGAAGTACCCTGATAAAAATAATAACCAAAATTATTCAAAGTGTTACTGAAAGTATTTTGCAAAATACCATCAACATAACCATCACCGTTTGCATCTTCACCAGTATCACCTCCTGGAGCTACCACATCTACATCAGGACCATAATTTGAATACGGGGCGCGACTCTTGGTGTAATCAGTGGCACCAACCGAAATCACGTAGTCGTTGTAAGAAGACGGATAATGTGGGTCTGAAGAATTATCATTGCCAGCCGCCGCTACCACCGTCACCCCTTGGTTGTAAGCATAAGCAACCGCATCGCGTAAAGCCGAAGAATCAGCCGTACCACCCAAACTCATATTGATAACCATAGCTCCGTTATCTACGGCATAATGAATCGAATCAGCGATAGCCGAATACGAACCACTACCGTTAGCATCAAGAGCTTTAATTGGCATGATACATGAACCATAAGCTACTCCGGCTACACCTATATTATTATTGGTACTTTGAGCGATTGTTCCAGCCACATGTGTGCCGTGTCCCTGATCATCATTTGGATAAGCGTCTGCATTTATAAAATCATAGCCCTGTACAAAGCATGTATTAGCCAAGTCAGGAGCCTGATAATAATTTCTACCTAAACGTGAAGCTGTTTCGTAAGCTACTCCGGTATCAATCACCGCCACCACCACTCCAGAACCAATAGAAATATTCCAAGCCTCCTCGGTATTTATTCCACTATTGGCAGAATTATCCAAATGCCATTGGTAAGGAGAATAGTAAGGATCATTAGGTACTGTATCCGCAAAAGCGATATAGTCGGGCTCAGCATAAACTACGTTGCTTAATTTTTTGTAATTTTGCAAAGCTGTCTCTACATTTTCATCAGACTTTAAATTGACAATCTTAAATTTCTTATCATCCTTAAATTTTACCAAAATGCGATCAGAACGAAATTTATCTTTTCCTTTAGTAACCACATTTGGTAAATCGATATTTTTGTCAACTTCATTATTTAAAACTTGCAGATCAGTTTTTTCAACCGCAAAAACTGATAAAGGAGTGGCCGAAAATACTATTGCCACAGTCAAAAAAACTGCTGTTACTCTTGAATTTAATTTAAGATTTTTCATACTATAAAATTATATTTTATATATTAACATATATGATAAATATTATTGTTAACGATGATTTTTTAATCAGTTAGAAATTCCTCCACTGCCTCAGCTACAACTTCACTCTCATCTTTATCAATTAAACCCTTTTGCAATTTTACCAACACAGTGTAAATCTCATTTTCACTATAACCTTTATCTCTCAATTTTTCCGCTTCCACCAACACCAAATTATCAAGTGGGGTACTTTT
>JAGOSI010000003.1 GCA_018062385.1 Minisyncoccota bacterium | reverse complement strand
GAATACGGTTGGTACTAACATTAGTTTCGGTTTGAAAACCTGCCTCCTCCCACGCCAAAAGACCCCCTTCAACATTCACCAGCTCAGCTGTCACTCCAAGATCCTGAAGTTTTTCAATTGCTTGCCGACCTCTGTTTCCAGAACGGCAATGAATGTAGACAGTTTTCTTTTTATTAAACTCACCAATTCGGGTATGAATAATATCAAGCGGAACACTTCTTACACCCTTTATGTGCTTCTCTTTGTATTCAGCTGGTGTACAGACATTTATAAAATCAACAGTTGAGTTATTAGCTTCGCTTTCTATTACCTCTTTAAAAGCATTAATTGAAATATGTTTCATAGTTTAAGCATTTATTACTTGTATAAGAGCTTTGTATGTAGAGTCAGAATCTGGTTTTTTAGAAAAATATTTATGTTCTAGAAAACAAGATACGAAGGACATTCGTAAAGTTGAAAATGAACGCGAAGCAGCTTTAAGAGTAAGTGCCGCTTTTTCACAGTCTGATTCTGTAGCAATTAACTCTTTCTTAATTGATGCCAACTGCCCCTCAAGACGACTAATGTGGTGAATTAAATTTTGTTTATCTGGTTGCATATGTACTAGTGTAACATACCTAGGGGGGTATGCAAACTTTACATATTCTGGCTCAATTGCTCTCGAAATATGTTCTTTCATGTTGCACAAATACAACAAAAAAGCCGTCCTTTCGGGACAGCTTTTCATGTTGACTGTGCACCTTGTGGGACGATGTTAGAACTTTTATTGATGATTTGCAGGATCAAACATTCCTAAAAGTTTTTTAGGTCCATCAAAAAGCTCCATGCCCTCAACATCATCTTTATTAACAAAGCGTATTTCAATACATTCATCTGAAGGTGTGAAATTTAAATGCTCTAATTTAGTTTCATACAAAACATTAGCGATCCTTATTTCGGGGTGGTTTGTACTCCTGCCAGTTATGAAGTAGCTAGGGTTGTTTGCTATGTAAACTGCTTTCAGCCCCATTTCTTCCATTAATTCTCTAGGTAAATCTTCTTGAGGTGTAATGTCCCAATCCAAACCGCCGCCAGGTAGTTCCCATCTCCCTCCCTCCTCTTTACAGAGTAAAAATTTATCTTTTGTCTCGTTTAGAACTAAAGCTTTAACACTGACACGGTAAAAACAATTTGGTATTTGACTCATAAATATATTTTATGTTTTTAATAGGTACCAAGACGCTGCGCCTCCGGCTCTGCATGAAGGCTAGTTTACTCAAAAATTTGAAACGGGCAAGTTATGTATAATATTAATTTGAATTTGAACAATTAATGATATTTATCATAGGTAAGTGAGAGGAATCGAAACTTACAGTTTCAGTACCCCAATTGGCTGGATTATTTCGCTTCGCTCATAACCCAGCTCAATCGAGCTTCGATTCCTCACGAAACATGCTCCCAGCATGTTTCTTCACTCCGCACAGCAACAACAGAAAAGCCACCCCGAAGGGTGGGCTTTTCATGTTGGCTGTGCGGGTGAGAGGAATCGAACCCCCGACTACTGCTTGGAAGGCAGTCGTTTTACCACTAAACCACACCCGCGAAATATTTAACAAAAGTGATTTTAGACCTCAACACTTTTGGATGCCAAAGTGTAACACTTTTATCCTAAAATTTCCACAAACCTGCTATACTGTGCTTTATGCAATTCATTACCGATATATTGGTGACTATTGTTGCCAGCTATTTGGCTTTTACCAATTTTTTGGCTTTGGAAATCGAATCTTTTTTCACTCCTGAACCAAGCACAATCTCGATTGAGAAATCACAGGAAGAAAAAGTATCTATCCTATCTTCCCTGCCCAGTATCTTTAGTGCAGACACAATCCCAGATATCCTACTAAAAAATAAAGACTACCAGAAAGCTTCAGTGGTAGAGTCCAGCCTGAATCGCACCATTCAAGATCCGCTATTAGCTATCGTTAATATTTTCTGCACCTTCTCGACACCCACCACCATCCGCACCACTACCGGCACCGGATTCTTTGTTCATAGTAATGGTGTAATCCTCACCAATGCCCATGTTGCCCAGTATTTACTTCTCGAGAAAACTGAGCTACTAGGTGAGGCAGAATGCTTAGTTCGAACCGGCAATCCAGCCAAAGCTGAATACCAAGCTGAACTTCTCTACATTCCACCAACTTGGGTACAAAAAAACGCTTCGCTCATCGACGATAAAGCTCCGTCAGGCACCGGGGAGCGTGATTATGCACTTTTGTATGTTAGCAATTCTGTAACCCGTACCCCACTACCCGCTTACTTTCCAGCTCTAGAAATTAATACTGACTTTCTACCAGTTACCATCAAAGGCAATGAGGTTAGAGCCTCTGGCTATCCGGCCACCGATTTAATCAAGAACGGCGCCAATACCCCACTACTACCAAGATCAGCGACCACTTCTATCTCCGATCTTTATACCTTCGGTTCAAACTACGCTGATGTATTCTCCATCAAAGGTAGCAATGTGGGGGCAGAAGGTTCATCTGGTGGACCGATTGTGACCAGCAATGGACAAGTCGTAGGCATGATTGTCACCCGCGGGGATGACGAGACTGATGGACCAGGCAGTTTGCGAGCTATTACCTTATCGCACATTGACCGCACTATAAAAGAGGAAACTGGCTTTTCTTTGAACAATAATTTAAGTGGTAATATTGAGAAACGTTCACAAGTTTTTACGGAAACACTGGTCCCATTCTTAGTGGAATTACTATCAATCGAGCTACAAAACTAATTCACAAACAGGATTTGGTATTTACAGCCACAAAGGTTAACATACTATTTCAAAGTTATTGAATGTTAACTTTGAAATATAGTTCTTTAAATGCTGATCAGTATTTATGAAAGGTCGCAATTTGCTTTCAGCAAATTGCGACCTTTCTATATCTACTAAAATCACTGAACAAAAAAAGAAAACCCTACCGGAGTAGGGTTTTTGTAAAAACAGATCAACTATTTGTTTGTTTTTTGTATTATGTAATGATCATGCCTACCATCACTTCCACTTGCTGGATCCTTCTTACTCAAATTCTGATCTACTCTCTCTAAATTAGCTCTTATTTGTTCTCTGCTTAAATAAGTACCTCTGCATTTAAAACGGATAAATCTAGATAAACTGTTGAATTTATTCCTAGCTAGAAATATTAGGCCCAATAATAGGCCACCGTCTGTACCTTGTGACATTTTAACTCTCCTTCTTGTTGAGTTTTAAGAACTATCCCTCTTACCATCTCTGGTAAGCATTTCAATCTTGGATTTTATCCCAGACTGATAAGAAGTTTTTTCACCTCTTATCAGACTATGATAATAAAACAAGACCGACATTTGTCGGTCTTGTTTTATCTTCTTTTCTGCTACCTACATGCCAACCGACCAGCTTGTGTAGCTTAGAATCCAAAAGAGCACGGCAGCAATCATTTGCTTTGAGGCTTCGCAAGAAATTGTAGCTACATTACTATGCATATTTAAAGTATATGCTTGTTTATTTTTATGTCAAATCGCTATCCACCACTAAAAAGAAAAGGGATCTAACAAATTTGCTAGATCCCTCATTTTTAAATATTTGCTTCAAAATCACTAATCTTTCTGGATTTCCGCCTTAAGCGTTTTTTGATAATCTGTTAAGTGTGAAACTGAATACTCATTATTACTTACAAAGTAACGAGTACCCGTGAAATACACCTCCCCACTTCTATACTTATCAATAACTACCCGATCCACCATATAATACAAAGTATTGTTATCTGTATTATAGATACTAGGTAAAGACAAAGGATTGATTCTTTGTAAACGCTGATGTTGTCCTTCTTTCTTACTGAAAGATGTATATACACTAGAGCTACAAATATAACAAGCACTGCTACCGATGTAGATATTTTTTGATTCAATCAATTCTAAATGACCATTAACCAAAAACGGGCTTTCAAAATCAATCAACCGTTTTTTTAGTTCCTGAATTATTTTTAAACTACTAGTATTACTATCATTTAATAATAACAACAGATCTTTATCTAAACCTATAAAATCTAGACGGTAGCTATCTTTCACTCCCTCAATTGCCAATCTATCACTTAAATCTTTACATAAAGAATAAATCGATTCTATCAACTGCCTAGAATAATATACTTTGAATAAAGTAAATTCTAAATCTATAATTGGACCTAAATTATCACCTACCAATTCCTGAGAGCTAGTTTTTTTTGACAACATATATTTTCTCCTTGAAAGAACAAAATTTAACCACTTCTTCTCTTTCGAGCAAGTGTTTACCGCACACTGTTTTTTATGTGGCGGGAATAATATTTTTTATGCAAAAAATATTATTCCCGCCACATAAAAAACAAAACCGGCCACTTGGCCGGTTTTGTTTACTTTTTAAGTATCAACTACTTAAACAACAACCGACCCGCCGTGGCAGTATAAAACCAAAAAAACTTAAAAGTATTTTTGACTGATCTGGTTGCAGTTTTATTCATAAGTCTAAGTATAGTTGCCTTTATTTTAATGTCAAACCTCTAAGTCTGTACTTGTTACAGTGTCAGTACTAGTACTGGTGTCTGGTAACAAAATGGTGGTAGTTGCTGTCACTGTCTCTGTTTCTCTTTGCTTAATCAGAGCATCGAGATCCATATCACGTACCCCGATTAAATTTCTAGAATCCCTAACCAAGTCATATAATGACTTGACTTTAGTTTCAATACTTGGCAAATCAAAATTATTGCTTTGCAGAGACGGAACCACTTCCTCCTTTAGCTCATTCTCACTTTCATTAATAGCCTTACTCACCTTTTCCCCCACCTCAGCTGAAGTAGTAGCGGTCAAGGCCACTTTTGTACGCTCAATTAAAGTGTTAGTCTCCTGGATTTGTTTATTCACTGCCTCCACTCGTTCTTCATGAGTTAAAGTTACCGGAACCACTTGATCGACAGTAAGAGAAGACCTTACATCAATATTAGTCATAAAAACGATCAATTTTTGTGTACTTTGCAACACTTCCAACATCTGCTTCTGAGCCTCATCCTCAGAGGATTCAAAAGTCTGCAAGGCGATTTCCGTTTTACGACCAATGTCTTCGAGACGTCGCTTAATATCTGAACGTTCAGACACAGTAGCATGACCTTCGATACTATTAAGTAGTTCATGCGCTCTTGTTGTCTCAGCTTCTACTCTACCCACCAAACGCTCCCGTGAAGGTAAAATATTTATTCCCGAATCATTATTACCTTGAGTAGCTGCTAAAACATCGACAATTCGCACCGCCATCACGCTGTCAGAAGAGCTGGCTTGTATATCGCTACGTAAAGCTGATGACTGTACAGAGATTGTTGTATCAAACTGAATTGAAGCCAGCATCGCTTCACCCTCGTCCGTCTGTTTTAATTCTTCAATTTCCTTTTTAGCATTTTCTCCATGCACCCGAACTGCCTCTGTCACACTATTTTCCAATTCCTCAGTCATTTTTCCTTCACTAGCCAAAAGACGAGCCTCGGCAATTCTACGATTTAAACGCTCGGTCTCCCACACCACCTTATCATAGGAATTGAGAACCAAACCACCACGAACTTCTTCATTAAAATTAACCTTTACCGCATAAAGCATATCGCCCGGTACGGATTTTTCTGCCACATAAGGCACAACAAGAAGCAAAACCGCCATAGTCACTCCCGACCACTGCCAAAATTTCAAACTATTTAAATCAACTACTCTAATCACTGGGTCTGCCAAGGCCGGATCAGTAATTGATTTAGCTGTCTTCATACTGGACGGCAAAGGATGATATTCCATATAAGAAACCAACCGCTCTCGCAAAGCGTTTTTTTCATCCACCCTTAAAGAAATGGACTCTGACTTCTTATGTAGTTGTTCACTAAATCTTTTCATTGTTATTTTTCCGTTTCTTTTCAGCCTTTTTTACCTCTAACTCCATTTTATCCCGCAACATTTTTAGTGCACGATGAATTCTAACCGAAACCACATTCTCTGTTTCTTCCGTCAAATCACTGATCTCTTTTGGTCCTAGACCATCTACGAAACGGAAAGTTAGGACTTCACGGTAAACATCAGGCAATTCTTTTAGAAGTTCAAAGGCTTTGCGTCCATCAATCGTAGCCGCCAGAGCTTCAACAGAATTCTCCGACAAATCCGCAAACGAACCCTCATCCACACCATCAATTTCAAATAAAGCATCAAGCGACACTTCTCTTTGCTTCCGATAACTGTCAATAATCAAATTATTGAGCACTTTGTATAAAAACGATCGATAAGAATCTATTTCGTGACCGGATCTGATATATGACCAGACTTTGGTAAAAGTGTCATGAACAATATCAATCGCTTTTTCCCGATCACTCACGCGAATTACCGCATGACGAAAAAGGGCGTCGTTGTAGTCCTCGAAAGCTTTCAAAAAACGATCCTCGTGGCTTTCTATTTTTTCTTCTGTCCGTTTTCCGCTCGCCATGTAAAGACCATTATACTAGTAGACGTGTTCGCACCCTAATTCTTACTAAGCTTTAACTGTAAATAAGTTTATTTTAAATACTTTTGATCGAATCGATCAATTCTGGGAATTCGGGAATTAAAAAATGATTTTTATCAACAAAAGCTACAAATTTTGCCTCTGGTGCAAACTTTTTATACAAATCAAACTCTTCAAAAGGCACGATAAAATCATCTTTCGAGTGCCACACATTAACTTCTTCTGCTTGTCTAGTGAGATTGGCTAAATTTTCCATTGAAAATTTGAAACTGACACAATCATTACCCGATTCATCAGTAAATTCTCCACTTGGTGCCCCAAGCAAGTAAACGGCCTTGATTTTAACTGGAAACTTTTCCTCACTTAAGTACTTAGCTAAAAACATCCCGCCCAAAGACCAACCTACCAGCACCACATCGTCACGTAAGAATTCAAAATATCGTTCAAACCAAACCTTCCATTCTTCATACTGTGCATTTTGACTATTTGGCATTTTAGGCATTAAAACTTCAAAATCACCTAGACTTTCTCTAAAACTCTCCGCCCAAATAGATTTTCTTTCAATACCAAAAGGATCTCTGACTGTTTTAGTGAGTAAATCCTGTAAAAAATCCTCATACTTACCAAAAGAATCCCCACCATGAATATATAAAACTTGTTTTTTCATATTAAAGCCAGTCATTTTTGCGGAAAAAAGCCACTAAAGATACCAGAAGAATAACACTGAAGGTTAAAATAAAGAAAAATGCGTTGGGATTTTCTTGCATTGGCAAGTCCACATTCATACCATAAAGTGAAGCTATCACTAACGGGACTGTGAGTAATATGGTCAAAACCGTAAGTATTCTTAAGGCATTGTTTAAACGACTGGTCATAATTGCCTCAATGGCTCCACGAATGTTTTGAATCGTAGTCAAAACCGACCGAGCAGAATTTACCACCTGCCCATTAGCAATCACTAAGTCTTCCATCATTTCCACATCTTCGCTATACATCTGAATCTGCCCACTAGCGTGAGTTACTTTTTGTAGCCAAATATTGGTAGGAATCAGGGCATCAACCATACCGTTAAGCTTAGTTTCATATCCGACCAGACGCTCAATATCCTTAGGGCCGATGCTCCGCAAGCGGATTCTGTCCTTATTTACCGCCTTTTGAAAGCGCCGGAGTTCACGATCAAACGATCTGGTGAAGATACTCATGATCTGGATGAAGAATTTAGCCTTTTGAGTGGTAACAATCGGTCTTTCACTCGTGAAAAATTTCCTAAACTGTGGCACTTCTTTAACGGCAATAGTGACCACGAAACTCTCCCCTATTATTATTAGAATTGGAGCTGTAGCATTTCCTTGTTGTTGGTCGTTGTAGGGATAACGAGTAAAATAATAAGTCGAACCATCAGACTTTTCCATGCGTGGAACCTCATAGAAGTCTGTAGCATCCTTGATTATATCCTCGTCAAGTTTAAAAAGCTCAACCAATTTGGTCATTTCCTCCTCATTTGGATCCACTACATGCGCCCACACCCCTGTTCTGGGTTCGGAAATCTCTTTAAGAGTCTCATCTTTTAAAGTTCGAAAGTAGTAAGTAATCATTGAAACAACATAATGCCCTATAAAAACCGTTTTGCAAAGCAAATATAAACACATTAAAAAACACTCGACAAATTAATGCCGAGTGCTGTTAGTAACAATAAATAAATTTATTTGTAGGTTTGCTTGTATATAGCCAAAACGATAGTAGCGATCTCTTTCGGGCTCATCTTTAACTCTACTTCAATTTCAGCCAATCTTTTTGCCACACTGTCATCCTTAGAAAACTTTACAGCCAATCTAGCATGCTCAAGTACTAACTTCTTCTGATATTTATCTAATTCATTATTCATGACACTTTTCCTATATTGTCAAGATACCGGTGATACACTAACACAAGAGCGAAAGAACCGCAAGCCGCTCGATTGAGATTTACTCCGTCGGTTAATTCCCTCACCCACTCATTATCAAGTCCGTTTCTTGCTAAAGCTCGCGACAATATAGCTATACTATCGATCAATGCATTATGTAGGAGAGTGCGCGCACCATCCATGCTAGCGTATTCTTCAATACCCTCTTCTGTATCTAATGCTCCATTACTAAGCATTTCATGCATCAACCAAACATCATCAGCATATCGTTCAGCATATCCTATAAGACTATCAACTAAAGGCTTTAATTCATAAACTCGTTCTGCATATTGATAAAGTTCACCCTCAGTAATAACAGGCTCTAACCCTTTAAAATTCTCATGCATTTCATGAACCCTAGCAGTATTTGCAGTTCCAGTCTCAAAATTCATATTTACCATTATATCATTCAATATTTTTAATGAAAACTAATTTCAATTATAATCAAATCAGTCTCGCTTTTTTTAAAAATCAATGTTATTATCGCTGGACAGAAATTTTCATATTTTCTGTAAGAAAATGTAAAACATTTTTAAGCGGGGTGTAGCATAGTGGTAGTGTACGCGGTTTGGGACCGTGAGGCCCGGGTCCGATTCCCGGCTCCCCGACAAAAAATTTACTTAATATAAAAATCCTTACACGTTGTAAGGATTTTTATATATAAATTTAAATATCAGGTTCCATGTGAAATATAAATTTTTTTGTTTCACGTGATACACATAGTAGTTGTTGCACGTAGAACTAGTAATACGTGACACTAGAGGTATAACCATTATCTTTTACTTTGACTAAATCCTTAGAGAATAACATTTGGGATATATTTGGCCGTAGCATACTTTTCACGTGGCACAATTCTTACTGCCACAACATCAATTTGCCAATCTAAATCACAGTTATTTTCCATCAACCAGGATTCAATGGTTCGGTAAAGCTTTTTAAGCTTGAAAGCATGTACATTTTCCTCTGGACGCCAAGTTCTACGTGTAACCGCCTGATCTAATTCAAATTTAGTTTCATATGAAACAGTTTTTACCTCTACAAAATGAATTTTGCTGGTTCTATGTGTAACGATATCAATTTCACCCCATTTTTTAAGGTAATTCCTAGACAAAATTTTAAAACCCTTCTTCTTTAAATAAGTTTCAGCAATATCTTCACCGATTTTACCAATTTCTTTATTTCTTGCTTTATTTGCTGATTTTTCCTGCACAAGTCATATTATACTATTCGAAACTGTTCATTTCACATGAAACAGGGGATTTAAACGTTTCACGTGGTACACCATTTTTGAATAACTAGCATTATAAGCTTATTTTAGATTTTGTCCTATATATTTACTGTCCTTTATCCACCTATACACTGTCTTTTCCACAGTTTTCCACAATAAATTTCCTTAAAGACAGATGGTTGAATTCTTGAACTAGCGCAGGGTGTTATTATTTTTCCCTGAATACACACAAAAATAGCAAAGCTTGCGCTTTGCTATTTTTGTTTTGTGCGGCCAGGGAGAATCGAACTCCCGACTAATCCTTGGCAAGGACTCATTATACCACTTAACCATGGCCGCAATTATTTTTGTAAATCTTTTGTCTGTAATTCTACCCAGTGAATCAGCTTCTTTTTTAAAAGGGTATTGCCGATTATAGTATTACCGACACCAAAATGCAACGTTTGCTTGTTACTACGTCCGATAACCACCTGATTCTTGTAAAACTGTCCAACATTCAAGTTTATTTTACGACTCCAGTGTTTCATACACTTTATCTCATCATGCTCCGGATAGAGCAACAACCAAAAGTGGAGGTTAGTTTTTTGAACACCAAGATATTCAATTGCAAACTTAATGAATATCTTATGCAGTTCTGGTTGATTATTGGTAATTCTTACCAAATTACCGTGCTTTTTATCACCAACATTCGCATAAAGCATTAATCCAGCGACAAATAGGGGATTTGACCGGTAATGTTTGTATTCTGTTTCTGCTAAACGCAAAATTTCTTTGTATTGGGTATTTCTTTCAGCGTTTCTAGCCTTATTTACTAGTTTTATTCGCCCCACATTATCCTTGTAGGCCCTCTCTTTATTATTTTTAGCTATCTGTTTAGAAAAGTCTTCTTTAGCAAGCCAATTTGAGATTGTGCCACGCGAAACATCGCAAATTTTAGCTATTTCCGTATAGGTAAAACCGCGTTTTCTAAAGGCGACAGCTTGCTCATAAGCTTCTTTTTTATAAGTTCCACGTGAAAGTGACATATCAAAGTCTGTATATTATATACTATGACGATTGTTCATTTTTGAGATAAAAAAATAATTTGGGATAACTTATTAAAAATAAAATGGACTAAAATATTAAAAACCAGCATTTAAGCTGATTTTTAATATTTTTATGTGCACCTGCCAGGACTCGAACCTGGAACGACTGATCCGAAGTCAGTAATGATATCCATTTCACCACAGGTGCTTTGCTTCCAACGAAAAATATCATACGTTAAATACACGAAAAAGCAACGATTTTCTGTTACAATAGCCATCATGATTAAAACTAATGAGATTCCACTGTCAGTCAGAAATATTGCCGAAACTTTAGAAAAAGCTGGTTTTGAGGCTTATTTGATAGGTGGCTGTGTGCGTGATCTATTACTTAAACGTGCACCAAAAGACTGGGACTTCACAACCAACGCCAATCCCGACCAAATTCAAGATTTATTTCCTGACAGTTTTTGCAACAATGAATATGGAACCGTAGGGGTGAAAAATGAAGAGGAGAGTGACGAAACTTTAAAAGTAGTAGAAATCACTCCTTATCGTAGCGAAGATGGCTATAGCGATGCTAGACGCCCCGATAAAGTCACCTTTGGTGTTTCTTTGGAAGAGGATTTGGCTAGGCGCGACTTTACCGTTAATGCTATTGCTTTTCGGATTAAAGATGAAAAAATCGTTGATTTATATGGAGGATTGGAAGATCTAGAAGCCAAACGTTTAAAAACTGTCGGTAATCCTGATCAGCGCTTTGGCGAAGACGCCTTGCGTATGATGCGCGCTGTTCGTTTAGCTACAGAACTTGATTTTGTAATAGAAGGAGAAACTATTGCTGGAATTGTCAGAAATTCTGAGCTTTTACAGAAAATAGCCATCGAAAGAATTTGCATTGAGTTTATTAGGATAATTGACTCAAAAAACCCTATGCAAGGGATTATTTTCCTAGAAAAACTAGCTTTGCTTGAATATATTATTCCCGAACTAAAGGCTTCTATTGGTTGTGAACAGGGTGGTATTCATGCCTATGATGTTTATGAACACCTTTTACGCACCATGCAGGCTGCCGCCGATAAAGAATTTTCCACTGAAATGCGTTTAGCAGCTTTACTACACGACATTGGTAAACCTATCACTCGCAGAACCGGAGGGAAAAATAAACATTACACTTTCTTTGGCCATGAAGTAGTCGGAGCCAAAATGACCAAAAAAATCCTTACCCGCTTGAAATATCCCCGCGAAGCTTCAGAAATTATTGAAAAATTGGTACGTTGGCATATGTTTTTCTCCGATCCAGATGAAATCACTCTTTCAGCGGTACGAAGAACTATTGTCAGAATCGGGGAAGATCAAATTCAAAACCTCCTAAATCTTAGAGTTTGTGACCGTGTTGGCACCGGCAGACCAAAGGAACAGCCATTTCGCTTTCGAAAATACAAGGCTATGGTGGACGAGGCTTTACGTGATCCGATTTCCGTAAAAATGCTGAAGATAAATGGCAATCGAGTGATAGAACTCACCAACGAGAAGCCTAGTAAAAGGCTTGGTTTTGCCCTGCACGCGCTTTTAGAAGAAGTTTTGGTAGATCCCACCAAAAACACAGAAAAATACTTGGAGACACGGGTTTTGGAGCTGTTCAAACTACCCGACGCAGAACTTGAAGCTTTAGCTGAAGCTGGAAAGGAGAAGCAGGCAGAGGAGGAAGCAGAAGCATTAAGGGAGATAGCTAGGGAACATAATGTTTAAAAAATAAGCTCAGAAATGAGCTTATTTTTTAAATTAATCTAAAAGACACAACCTTGGTAGACAAATACATTTAGGAAAAATTAAACAAATAAAAAAGGCCTGGGGGAATCGTGAGCGAAACTGTTTCGCTACCGATGCCCTCAGGCCTTTGATTAAATTTGAGCTTTATATTTGGTGGGTATTGTACCCAAATTGGCGCTATTTAAATGTTTTAGCTAACCTAGACCAAAGCTCTACGTTGTTTTCGAGAAATCATTTTCACTTACACATCTTTCGTGAAGAAATTCTTCATGATCTAGGGTAAGGAGACTTCTCTTATAGGGTGGGATTGTTATGAACGTTATTTTTTGAGTTTTTTGGAGGTAATACTCAATTGTTTTTAGAATGAACTCTTTAAGGGGTATCCCTAGGGTTCTCATCTGAATTATTTCAGCGGAGAACTCTAGGGATTCCTGCTCGCCCTCTCTGGGCCTGCATATATACTATGTCCTTTACAGATGTGTGTAAAGGACATGAGTGTGTATAACTGTGGAAAAGTAATTCGTAATGTCCTTTATAAAGGACATTACGAATTAAAGCTTATATTTTAAGGCGTTTTACAACATCAACTCAATTGAAACGGGGCAGTGATCTGATCCCATTACCTCAGGGTGTATACGAGCATACTTAACAAGCGGTACCATTTCTTCACTCACTAAAAAATAATCAATTCTCCAACCCACGTTTCTTTCGCGAGCACCACCAAAATGTGACCACCAGGTGTAGAGCCCAGAACCTTTTTCAAATAAACGCAATGTATCAACAAAACCAGCTTTTATAATTTCATCAAACCCATTTCGTTCCTCATCGGTAAAACCTTTTTTACCTTTATTTTCCTTGGGACGAGCTAAGTCAATTTCAGTATGCGCCACATTTAAATCGCCACCAAAAATTACTGGTTTACTTTTTTTTAGTTCACTCATATAGGCAAGAAAGGCTTTATCCCAGGCCTGCCTGGCTGATAAACGCGACAAATCATCTTTAGCGTTTGGTGTATAAACTGAAACCACAAAAAAACCTTCGAATTCAAGAGTTAGAGTTCGACCTTCGTTATTTGTATCGCCATATTCATCACTAAGTGTAAATTTTTCGGTAATGTGATTTGGTAGACCATAATAAACATTAACTGGACTCTCCTTAGTAAAAATAGCCGTTCCTGAATATCCTTTTCGTTCAGCCGAACACCAATATTCCTCATAATCTTCTAAATCAACTTCTACCTGATCCTTTGATGCTTTAGTTTCCTGCAAACAAAGAATGTCTGGTTCGTAATTCTTAATAAAGCTCTGTAATGCACCTTTTTTGTAAACAGCACGAATTCCATTCACATTCCAAGAAAATATCTTCATATCAGTTTAGTATACTCTATGGTAGTTAATAACTGTTAATTAGATGGTTTTCCTTGCCACATATGACAGACAGGTCTACAATATATTTATACTAAGTAACTATAAATTTTTCATATGGATACCAACTCAAATGAACAAAATAATCAAACCTCACCAACTTCTACTGAAATAACAAATCCAGCCCAACCAACTCAATCTGAGAATAAGGAAAAGGAAAGTGACTATACCTTTAACGAAACAACCATTATGGCTTCTTTGTCATATGTTGGACCTTTAGTTTTAATTCCGTTTCTTACAAAGAAAGAAGATCCTTTTATAATGTTTCATGTTAAGCAGGGACTAGTTCTTTTTGGTTTAGAAATTGTGATCATGTTTATAACTATGATGAGTTTTGGTCTCCTAGCTCCGATTACTGGATTAATTAATATCGGATTACTAGTTCTTTCTATTATTGGTATTTTGAATGCCTTAAAAATGAAAGAGGTAAAAGTACCTGTAACTGGTGCCTGGGCAGAGAAAATCAAGATCTAATGTGAGAAATCATAAACGGGCGGAAGCGAAGCTTCCGCCCGTTTATGATCAGAAAACACACATCAAGACGCAAGCCCTTGTGTTTATATGTAATTATGATTTAATAGTCATAGCGAAACCAGCTCCTCTGAAGCAAGGTGCAAATGATCAGGTGAAGTGACGTTTTGTGGTTAATCAAATATAAATAAAAATTCAATGACAGGAACAATTGTTCGCAAACGCGATAACGGCTATGGTTTTATCAAGCCAGATAACGGAGAGAAGGATGTTTTCTTCCATGCACAATCACTTGTAGAAATCGCTTTCGATGATCTACAAGAAGGTGAGAAAGTAACTTTCGATGTTGAGCAAGGTCCAAAAGGTCCAGCTGCAGCAAACGTACGTCGCGCGTAGTCCAAAACCATAAAAACAGAAAGACCACCAATATTGGTGGTCTTTCTGTTTATTAGTTTCAGTCTAAATCATTCTCCACATGTATACTTAAGATGTTATGCTCTTTGTTTCAATTTTGCATCATTATTTGCTCTGGCATTACACTCAAGCCTTCTTAGAAATTTTCCATGTTTGGACCAATTTCTTTTGGTTTATTGTAAACTTCTTCTCCATTCCCCAATTATTTCGTTCTTTGTTTTCACCTTGGAAAAGAATTGTCGAGGAGAGAAGAAAGTCATTTGATTTTGAAGATATTGCTGGCGTAGTGATTATTGGTCTATTCTCTCGTATTATCGGCTTTATTTTGCGTAGCGTCATAATAATCGTTGGTATTTTTACCCTTACAGCTTTATTAATCTTTTTGCTTGTCGTCTATACTTTTTGGCTTTTAGCTCCTGCTTTTATGATTGGATCTTTAGTGTATGGAGTAGTTTTAATGTTTTCTTAATCATACATAATATATGTACACAATTTACGAAGACATCAAGAGATACGCGCCTGTGCTGACTTTAGTAAAAATTTTACCGAGACGTATTCTTAGTCGTTTGCGAGTCTTATTCTTTTCCGTTGCTTTACTTAGCGGTAGCACTGGTACAATTTTGTATTTTTTTGAATTAGGTTTTAGTGCACCACTATTTGGTATCTGTTTAATTTTTACCGGATTATGGATTGAACAAATTCTTTTATTTAGCTACCACAACAGCTATTACTTCTATGGTCTAAACTCTATTATTGGTATTGATGACCAAAAAATTTCAGGGGTCACATATGAAGTGGCCGAGGCTGTGAATAGAGGTGAAGCTGATGTAACTAAAGCCTTTTGCACTTCTCGTCTAGGCACTGTCGTCTTACTTAGGGCGGGAGTTGATCCAAATATTTTAGACGCCTTCTTTCGTAGCAATCGCACTCGCATCAATACCAATATGATCCCGGTACCAGAAGATAAAATCTTTACTATGATTCTTTTAGGTCGTTACATTTTGCAACAAGACAGCACCTTTGCACTCATGTTAAAGGAGCAGGGCATTACCGAAAATGTTTTCATTGGTGCCTTAGAATGGGTAATGAATTCTCACTTCCAAGAAAAGCGTAAGGGACGCTGGTGGAGTAAGGATAATTTAGCCAAAGTCCAAGGTATTGGACGTGACTGGGCGTATGGCACAGCTTACATTTTGCAAAAATTTTCTCGTGACATTAGAACTAGTGCGATCTTCTCTACTCTCACGCAAAGTAATTCTGCTTTTAAAGAAGAGAAGATTGCAGAAATTGAAGTAGCTCTAGCTCGAGCCAAAGCTTCAAATGTATTAGTTATCGGCGATGCGGGAGTTGGAACTATCGACTTATTGATGGAAATTGATCGTCGTATGAAAACCGGTAAGTCACTTAGTCCGGTCGAAAACCAACAAATGATCTTACTGGATACAAATCGTCTTTTCGCTACTCATCGTGATAAACAAGCACTGGAACTTACTTTGATCTCACTCTTTAACGAAGCTATTAAAGCTGGAAATATAATTATGGTAATTGAAAACCTCAGCACTTTTGTTCGCGAAGCTGAAGCTATGGGTGTTTTCATCCCAGAATTACTAGATCCTTATTTAGCCACTCCGTCTCTTCATGTGGTTGCTACCGATACACCAGGTGCTTATCATACTTTTCTTGAACCCTTAGGTGGCTTTGCGAGACGTTTTGCAGAAGTACTAATTGATGAACCAGATTTAAGTAGCACTATCAGAGTACTGCAGGGTATCGCTTTACAAAATGAAAACCGTTACCAAACTTTATTTACTTACGCCTCGATAAAAACCATTACCGAAGCTGCTGATCGCTACTTGGTAGAAGGAGTAATGCCCGACAAGGCCATTGAATTATTAATCGATATCGCCACAAGAGCCAATCAAGCTGGAGTTGGTGTTATAACACCTAATTATGTACACCAAATCGTCAGTGAAAAAACCGGCATCCCAACCGGACCAATTAATGAAGATGAGCGCGCACTTCTGCTTAACCTAGAAAGTCGACTACACGAAAGAGTAATTGGTCAACAACACGCTCTTGATGCCATTGCCGGCACCATGCGTCGCGCTCGAGCCGGTATTCAATCGACCGACAAGCCAATCGGATCATTCCTTTTCCTTGGTCCCACTGGTGTTGGAAAAACCGAAACCGCTAAAGCTTTAGCTTTCATCTTCTTTGGCGATGAGAGAAAAATGCACCGCATTGATATGTCAGAATTTAGTGGTAACGATGCTCTGATACGATTGATCGGTAACGGTGTGGAGTCAGGTGTCTTATCTGACATGCTTCGCGAACACCCATACTCCGTACTACTACTTGATGAGTTTGAAAAGGGTTCTCGTGCCGTACATGATATTTTCTTGCAGATTTTAGATGAAGGAGTATTTACCGACGCAAGAGGCGACAAGGTGAATGCTAGAAATACTATCATTATTGCTACTTCAAACGCAGGCAGTCAACTCATTCTCCGTACCATTGAACAACGCCAAGACTTAGCTACACTGAATCAAGAAATTATCGACCATATTGTCAAAGAGGGAATTTATCGACCGGAGCTTCTCAACCGCTTTGACAACACAATTATCTTTGAGCCACTTAAGCTTGAGGAACAAGGACAGATTGCTGGCTTAATGCTCAAAGGTTTGTATGAAAGGATTAGAGAACGTGGTTTTGAATTAACAATCACCCGAGACCTAATGGATATCTTAGTTGAAAAAGGCTACGATCCACAATTTGGAGCGAGACCAATGCAAAGAGTATTGCAAAACATTGTAGAAGAAAAAGTGGCCCAAAAGATGATCAGTGGAGAAGCACAGATTGGTGATACCATCACTCTTACCAAAGCTGATTTTTCACCAGAAGAACTAGCGGTTGGGTAAAATAAATTTTAAAAAATGAATCATTCCATTTTATTAGGAATGATTCATTTTTTAATTTTAAATAGAGAGGTAGCCAACCTATAGCATATGGCATACAATATATAAGTATGAATACAAAATATTTTTTAATTGCTTTAGTAGGAGTTTTATTAGTTGGAGGTGCAGTTTATTATTTTACTCAAAGTGGACCATCTTATAACAAAGAGGAAGAGATCGTTGAACTACCAGCTACTACCACCGAAAATATTTCTGAAGAAAATGTAGCTACTACCACCGAAACCGTGCGTGGCCCAGAAAGCACTATTGGTAAATCAGTATCTGGAAATGATATAAAGGCTTATCATTTTGGTGACGGGGAAAAGGAAGTGATGTTTATCGGTGGTATCCATGGTGGCTATTCTTGGAATACAGCACAAGTAGCTTTTGAAATGATTGACTGGCTAAAGAAAAATCCAAGTATAGTACCAGAAGATGTAACTGTAACAGTGATTCCGGTTTTAAATCCTGATGGGTTAAAGAAGGTGACCGGCACAACTGAACGCTTTGCGGTTTCAGATGTAAACAAATCAACTGCCGTACAAACTGAAGGAAGATTCAATTCTAACAACGTAGACTTAAATCGTAATTTTGACTGTGAGTGGCAATCAGTTGGTACCTGGCAAAGTCGTGACGTTAGTGGCGGTAAGACAGTTTTTTCTGAACCAGAAAGCCAAGCTATTCGAAATTATGTAACAGCCAATAGTCCAACAGCAGTGATCACTTGGTATAGTGCCGAGGGTTCTGTTTACGCATCAAATTGTAAGAAGGGGATTTTACCAGAAACTCAAACCCTTACCGATCTTTACGCTAAAGCTTCTGGCTATAAAGCCGAACAAAACTTTGATCACTATGAAATTACCGGTGATATGGTGAATTGGTTTGCTAGTCAAAATATTCCGGCTATTAGTGTCCTTCTAACTACCCACAATCAAACTGAATGGACAAAAAACCAAGCTGGTATCGAAGCCATTCTTAAGTATTACGCTAAATAATGACAAAGAAAAAGAAAATTTCTTTACTAATAGCTGTGGTCATAATTTTGACCACAGCTTTAGTAATTACTCTACACTTACTAACTAAAAAAACTGATGACCAATTAGCTGATGAAATAAAGCCAGATGACATAAGGTCAACTGAAGTACCAAAACCAGCCAACCCGCAAATTATCGGTACTTCAGTCGAAGGTCGAGCAATTGAAAGTTACACTTTTGGACAAGGTAGCACCACCTTACTTTTTGTTGGTGGTATGCATGGTGGTTATGAGTGGAATAGTGTACTTTTGGCTTATGCAATCATTGATGATTTATTAGCTGAAAATATAAAAATTCCTGACGGGCTGAGTGTGGAAATTATTCCATCACTAAATCCTGATGGCATTTACAAAGTAGCCGGTAAAGAAGGAAGATTTTTGGCAACTGATGTTAAGACTAACACTACCAACGGGGAAGGGAGATTCAACGCTAACGCGGTTGACCTGAATCGAAACTTTGACTGCAAATGGCAACCAAACAGTACTTGGCGTAGCCAAAAGGTAAGTGCTGGTACCTCAGTTTTTTCTGAACCAGAAGCACAGGCTCTGAAGAAATTTGTGGAAGTGAAAAATCCGTCAGCAGTAATCTTTTGGCATAGCCAAGCCAATGCGGTCTACGCTTCTGAGTGTAAAGAAGGGGTACTGCCGGCAACCATGCAACTAATGAATACTTATGCTAAAGCTTCAGGCTATAAAGCCGTATCAAGCTTTGACGCTTATCCAGTGACTGGTGATGCCGAAGGCTGGTTAGCATCGATTGGCATCCCGGCCATCACCGTAGAACTAAGTACTCACGAGAGTATTGAGTGGACAAAAAATAAAGCGGGGATGGAAGCAGTGATAGAGCTATATCGGTAAGAACAAAGTAAAATTAAATAAAATGCCCGGCGCCGAAGGCGCCGGGCATTTTATTTAATTTACCTCAAAACCCTATCTTTCATTTCCAGTAATTTCTAAATTATCAATTTTATTTTCCTCGACTTTACGTGGCTTCTCAAGCAAAGCTGTACCAATAAACAAAATACCAATCCCTAAGAAAGTGACAATACGCCACAAAAGTTCCATCTCCCAAACATCGACTAAAAGTAATCGTAATACTACAAACGCTAACAATAATTGCCCAGCTCGGCGTAACTCAATTTTTCCAACTTTATGACCATATTGGTATAAGAACAATCCAACCAAGGTGTACACAAAGAGAGCCAGCGTGACGGCTTTTTCACCAGTCAATATTGAGTGTGACAAACACCAGAGATAGCCGACTGTATACAAACCAGCAACAGTCAGCAGGGCGTTACTCCAATCTAAAACTTTATTTCGCGCTTCTGCATTTTCACTATGATAACGTCGACGAAGACCAAGGGCTATGAGCACAAGGATGGTAATAACAGTGAATAAGCCAAGGATTTGAGCCTGATCACCCTGACCCCAACCATTAACAGCAAAAGAATTTAATGATAATAGGAGTGGTAGAGTGAGGGCAATAAGAGCAATTCCCAACCATTTAGTATTAGTTCGAAGTAATACAAAGGTAGTGATCAATCCATATAGAATAAACAAGTAGGTGGTGTAAGTGGCCACATTGGCTAATTCACCGCCCAACATAATTTCATAAATGGAACTCGCTCCTAAGAAAATATATGTCAAAGTGGCAATAATCATTGTCCCAAGAAAACGACGGACGGTTGGGTTGTAATCTACGCAAAATAATTGCGTGAAAAGTAAAGTCGTAAGAACTAAGAGAGTAGTGACAACTCCTACACCAAAACCATTAATGTGAAATACTCCATTTGTAAAGAGTGGTGAAGCAAATGAAGTGAAGCTGGCCATGAAAGGGAAGATCAGGGTTGAAGCCATAAGTATAAGCACAGTGTTTGACGCCCTAAGTTTCATCATATAATAAACTCCAACTACTGACATAAGAGCCCAGGTCACATACGTCATCACCATTGCCACCTCTTCCACAAAAAGAGCTGAAGCAAATTGTCCAACCACACCCATAGTGTAAAAAAAGCTAATGCCGGTAAAAATAGCAGCTAAAGGTTTGCTCCAGTTATAGATCGCTACTGTTCTTTTTTGAATCAACCATAAAGCACTAACGACAAAAGAAGCCGAGACAACGATAAGAACTAGCGCATCAGCATGCCACACCCCCTCGTTCCAAGCGGAACTTCCAAAATATGAGAGGGAAGCAAAAAGGGGCAGAAGGTATCCGATAGCAATCAATCTAACCACCCGCTCTGGTAAACCAAGATAAGTAGCAATCATAAACACCGTGGTCACCTCAAGTACAAAAGCTAAAACTTCTGTATAACCTTCAAAAATAAAACTGGTCGCAATCAACAAAAATACACTAGTGAAGGCCACATATACCGCCGTGATAATAATTGGAAAATCACGATTGGCTAAACTATAGCCAATTATAGCCATGATGGCAGAAGCAATGAAAGTGGACAGACCAGCATTTAGTGCAATCTCTGAAGCAAACACCACAAATGAAAAGCTGGCTAAAGCTAAACTTAATATATCAAGAGTATTAGCTTCTTTGGTCCTAATAAAACTAACTGTGACACTAACCAAAAACAAAATCGAAAACATCACCACAAAAAACCAAAGTAGATTTGGTTCAACAGAATTGTACAAAGCTGATTGATAGAGAATAACACCAATCAGCAAGAGTAGGGTGACGGGTCTAAGTTCCATCTTGGCACCAACAAATAATAATCCAACCGATAAGATAAACAGATATAGGAGCAACCAGACTGGTTCGGCCATCACATCAACCAACACCGGCACCAATAACCCCGCAATTGCAATTGCAAACGCCAACTTTTTTGTATTAGTTTGCCAAGCAACATACATGGTATAAAGAAGACTTATGGTTAAAAGTGTTAATGACAAAAATGGAGTGAATAGAGTTGAGATTATTTGCGCAGTAAAAATAGTGGCGCAGACAATTCCTGTGCCAAGGGCCGTCAAAATTACATACTGAGAAACGGAGAATGTTCGACGCCAATAACCAGTCGCGTAAGACACTACCGCCAAAATCAAACCTAGGAAAAGTAAGGATAGAGGTGACAACCAATCGGAAATGAAAGCATAGCTCACAAGCCACACCGCACCCAAAAAGAAAATAATACTACCGATCTTGATTAAGGTGTTTTCCTTAAACCAACTGACCAAAAAAAATTCCGACACTTCATCTGCCGGAACAGAACCAATCACCTGCGGTCGGTAGGTGACATTAGCATTATTGAGAGGAGTTTTGCTAGACGGCTCATCCACTGTAGTAGTAGTCAAAGACAGATCAGAAACGAGAGGAGAAGTCTCTTTATTAGGAGAAAATAGCACAGTCTGACTTTCAGTGATTAACTTATTTTCCTTCGGAACTAATCCTGGCAAAGTTGAAGTCCCGAACTTGTTTTCTAATTCACTAACTCGATCTTTTAATTTTGAGTGAGAAAAAAATAAAATGATTACTAATACCAATAAAATAAATGTCATATAAAAAAAATAATTACTATTTAAGTATGAAGTAGCTGAAACTAATAAACACGATTTTTATCCCCACTAATTTATCAATTTAAAAAGCACCCGAAGCCTACGGCTTCGGGTGCTTTACCTTCACTTCAAATAACTTTAAAACTTAGGAAAACTGTCTGTTAAAGTAGCTGCCAAGGAATAGATTTCAAGTAGTTCATTTACGTCACAACCTTCACGATATGGTTGTTTGGATAACTGAATATCATTCCATATAACTCGCCAACTATCACAATCAACAACAGTGGTTTTATAATAAAACTCCACCACCGGCTTTTTCAAAACAGTATCATCTGCCACGCCTGGATTTCGCTTTAAATTGGATTAATCGTAAAAGTTTGAATAATCTTAGTCTTTCCTTCTACCTCATTTATTTGACTCATCTCAAAGAGCTCCTTTTAAAGGTTAATTTATCACTTCCGCTTTGAATGAAACTTCTTATGAACTGCCCGCAAGTGCGCGTCAGTGACATGAGTATAAATTTGAGTCGTGCCGATATGTGCATGACCAAGAAGTGCCTGTACCGAACGGAGATCAGCCCCATTACTTAATAAGTCGGTAGCGAAGCTGTGACGAATAACGTGCGGAGTAACTTTACGAGTAATACCCGCTTTCACCGCATAGTGTTTCAAAAGTCTCTGCACGGTTCTTGGTGTAATTCTGGTATCCTCACCAACATGAGCCTTTTTCCCGTAGCGCACAAAAAGTGCATCGTCCATATCCTTGCGACCCGCCAAGTACTCTTTGATGGATGCCCGGGCTTCATCAGAAATAAACACCACACGGATTTTGTCACCCTTGCCACGCACCGAAAATTCATCACGCGTCAGATCCACATCGTCGGTTGACAGGGAACACAGCTCAGAAATACGAAGACCGGTAGAAAACAATAGTTCTAAGATTGCCCGATCACGCTTACCCTCAAGTGAGTCTTTAGCCGGTGCCTTCATGAGTCGCTCTAGTTCCACGGGAGAAATCAAATCCAAAGATCGTTCTGGGACTTTAGCCAATTCTATTCGTTCCGGCGACAAAGATTCCACACCACGCTTACGGAGAAACTTGAGAAACGCCCGTAAAGCAATAAGATAATAGTTCTGAGTTCGTCGTTTCATTGTTTCCATCCGACCACCAATCTTGGTTCCGGCTTGGCGATTAAGATAAAGACGGAACTCCCGCACCTGTTCCTCAGTGATATCTTTAGGTAATTTTACTTTAGCAAATGTAAAAAAGCGGTTCAAATAACGATCGTAATTTTCAACTGTCTTTACACTACGTCCCCTCTCGATTTCTAGATACTCTAAAAATTGCCGTTTCAATTCTTCTAAATTCATTACCTATAGTATACAACGATTACCCAAACACTGTTTTGACAAACTGTCGAACTGTTGGTTTGACTTGCTTTTATTAAAATTCTATGCTATAGTAGTGCCAACCTTCGCGGTTATTACTGCGTATCCCTTGTAGGCACAAACGTGCGTATCTAATACAAGGGTATCGCTTCACACATATATATGTTATCAAAAAGAGTAAAAGAGAATGTCCTAAAGACTACCCGCCGTCACGACAGTGACACTGGTTCGCCAGAAGCACAGATTGCTTTACTAACTCGTCAGATTGAAGAACTTTCAAATCACTTGCGCAAGCACAAGAAAGATTTTCACTCTCGTCGTGGTCTACTACAAATGGTAGCTGATCGTCGCAAGCATCTAAAGTATCTAGAGAAGAAAGATGAAAAAGCTTATCAAGCTGTCATCAAAGCTCACGGTATCAAGCGCTAAACAAAAATGCTCCTCTCTGGAGCATTTTTGTTTTTCAAGCTATAGTGTCAATAGAAGCATTTTAAAAATAGAAGTTTTATAAAATATTTTAAATAAATTAAACATGAGAGTAATTCGTCACCCCGATCAAAGGGTTGCTATCTTAATCGACACCCAAAATCTTTATCACAGCGCCAAAAATTTATACAAATCAAAAGTTAACTTTGGAGCTGTCGTCAAGGCAGCTCTCGGTGATCGCAAATTGATCCGAGCTTTATCGTATGTAGTAAATACAGAAAGTGGGGAAGAGGGAGCATTTTTTGAAGCCTTGGAAAAAGTGGGTATTGAAATCAAAACCAAAGACCTGCAAATATTTTACGGGGGCGCAAAAAAAGCTGACTGGGATGTCGGTCTCGCTATCGATGCCATTAAGCTATCCACAAAAGTCGACTCAATCATCCTCGCAACTGGCGACGGTGATTTTATTCCGTTGGTAGAATTTTTAAAGTGCCAAGGTTGCCAAGTGGAAGCTATAACTTTTGGCCGATCAGCTTCAGCCAGACTTCGCGAAGCTGTTGATGACTTCATCGACATGGATGAAAGTCCGCAAGAATTTTTAATTGGTTACAAACCAGCTAGACGAAAAAACAATTTACGTAAACAAATTAAAAAAGTCGTTGGTACCGATACTGACAATCTCTAAATAATTCACGCATGCAAAAGAAAATTTTCATTACCAAACTAGGAGGTAAAAATCTAATCGCAGAGTTCAACGATCTAACTACTCACGCCAATGGTTCGGTAATCATGAGTTATGGCGAAACTGTAATTCTAGTGACGGCAGTCATGGGTAAGAATGTAAATAGTGGAATGTCTTATTTTCCATTATCAGTCGAGTTTGAAGAAAAGTTTTATGCTGCCGGACAAATTCTTGGCAGTCGCTTTGTGCGCCGTGAAGGTCGTCCAAGTGACGAAGCGATTCTTTCTGCTCGAATTATCGACCGCACTATCCGCCCACTTTTTCCTTCACACTTACGGGTAGATGTGCAGATAGTTGTAACAGTTTTAGCGGTCGGAGAAGATGACCCTGATGTACTTGGAGTAATTGGAGCTTCTTTAGCTTTAGGGGTATCAAACATTCCGTGGCAAGGACCAGTTGGGGCAGTACGGATTGCTAAGAAAAAAGTTGGCGGGGAAATCATTCTCAATCCCACTTACCAAGACCGTGCAGATGGTGAATTAGAATTTGAAATATTAGCTTGCGGGAAAGGAGGGAAGATAAACATGATTGAAACTGCTTCGACCGAAGTACCGGAAGAAGAAATTATTGAAAATCTAAAAACAGCTTCAGTTATTCATGCTGACTTAGAAAAATGGCAGTTGGGAATCATTTCTGAATTAGGCAAAGAAAAAAAGGTGATTGAAAAAACTCCAACTCCCGAAACCTTAGTCGAATTTTATAAAACCAATTTTTCCCAAAAACTTCAAGACACACTTTTCAGTAAGAAAGCTGGTAAAGATCACATCTACGAACTGAAAGATGTTTTTATGGACGAGTTAAAGACATTGGGATTAGATATCGATCAAAAAATAGCTGAACATTATTTTGAAGAGATGATCGACCTCGAACTACACAAAGGTGCCATTGCCGGTAAACGAGCCGATGGTCGAGATATGGATGAGGTTCGCGAACTCTATGCTCAAGCCGGTGGTGTGTCACCAGTATTACATGGTTCAGGAATCTTTTATCGTGGTGGCACTCGGATTTTTTCTGCTCTCACTTTAGGCGGACCAGAAGCGGCACAGATGATAGATACCATGGAGGAGAGAGATGTTAAAAAGCATTTCATGCATCACTACAATTTTCCACCATTTTCAGTGGGGGAGACTGGACGCGTTGGTGGCTTTAATCGTCGGATGATTGGCCATGGTGCTCTAGCGGAAAAAGCTTTGTTACCAGTTATTCCACCAAAAGACATTTTTCCTTACACTATTCGTTTGGTTTCAGAAACAATGTCAAGCAATGGCTCAAGCTCTATGGGTTCGGTCTGTGCTTCGACTCTAGCCATGATGGACGGGGGAGTACCGATTGCAAGACCAGTCGCTGGCATTGCCTCTGGAGTTATGATCTTGGGTGAAGAATATGCTTTACTAACCGACATTCAAGGACCTGAAGATGAGTTTGGCGACATGGACTTCAAAGTGGCGGGGACAGAGATGGGTGTGACCGCTATCCAAATGGATGTAAAGGTTGGTGGTATCGCTATCCAAATTCTAACTGAAGCTTTAGAAAAAGCTCGGGTGGCTCGCATACATATATTAGAGACCATGAACCGAGCCATTGCCACACCTCGCGCCAAAATTTCTCCGCGCGCTCCTGAAATTATTTCACTACAGATTCTACCCGAACAAATCGGCTTGGTAATTGGTGGCGGTGGCAAAACTATAAATAGCATCAAAGCTGATTCAGGAGTAGAAGAAATCACTATTGAGGAAAACGGGACCGTGTATATTACTGGTAAAAACGGCAGTGCCAAACTAGCCAGCGATAGAATCAAGGCTCTAACAAAACGGTATGAAGTAGGAGAAAGAGTTGAGGTAACAATCACAAAGATCGCCACTTTCGGAGCTTTTGCCAAACTTGACGCTTTTAATGAAGGTTTAATTCATATCTCTGAAATTGCCCCTTTCCGACTAGAAAACCTAGAGGGGGTTCTAAACGTTGGTGAAATTGTGCCAGTAATAATCAGTAAAATCGAAGAAGGGAAAATTGGCCTATCTATAAAACAAGCCGATCCAACCTTTGCGGAAAAAAGAAATCTGAAAAAACCGTAAAAACCACAGGTGGATAGGTCACAAAACTCCAAATTCATGAGATACTAGGGGGGTAATGGACAACAAAAATCCCTCTCTGACCAAACTATCCGGTCTCAGAACTTTTGCTAAAGATCAGGAAAGAAATACAAGCGTCACTGTAAATGAGACGCCTGTTTCTGTTGCACCAGTAGTAACTGTTGTTACTCCACCCAAACTCACTTCAATCGACCGAGAAATTAGAAAAACAAATAAAGGCGAAAAAGACTCTGAACCAATTCCAGCGACCAAAGTACCAGAAATACCAACCCCAGCTCCTAGACCGATTCCGATATCAGAAGAAATCAAGAAGTCGGTAATTAAAGAAAATATTACCGTTGCCGAAAAATCTAATGGTCAGCCGACAACAATTAAAAGCGAGGCGGTAGCCGAAGACAAAAATAGAGCCCTAGCACAAGGGGCTATTATCACAGACACTAAAAGGGCTCGGTTTAAACTATTCCCGTCAATCATAGCGACTATTAAAAGCTGGTTTACCTCCAAACCTCAAACTTCTCAACCTAAGGAGACTCCAAAATACACCGTACCCGAACCAGCACCTCAGAGAGAAGCAACTCAAGAACCAGCTTGGCAAACTAGCGAAATAACTCCCACTGAACACAACCTTACTCAAGAAGAAATCAAACAAGATCAACAGGAGGAAGTAACGGGAAAAGAACAAGAAACAAAAACTATCTGGACACCAAACACCGAGACCGGTTTCTTATTATTAGAAGATTCGGCAAGCCATATCAAAAACGTAAAGGTAGTACCACGCACCAATTTCTATACCAGCCAACGAGAAATTGTAGTAGATAATCTTAATGAATTATCTAATCAAGAAAGCGACTCAAGATGGAATACAGGAAAAACCGAACCCACTCCAGCTCCTAAAGTAATTGAGCCAGCAATACCAACTCCAGCTCCTAAGCCAATCATAAAACCTATACCCGAAGTAAAGTCAGAGCCAGTAATAGAAGCTCCTAAAGTAATTGAGCCAGCACCACTGCCACCAACAATAGTAGAAACTCCGTCTTTACCACCAATTGATAGACCAGATCCAATACCAGAAAATAGAGCCCCTATAACAAAGACGAACGAAGAGCATAAAGATAGGGAGAGTCTACTGCTACAAACCAGCACCAACACTCTGTCTTTTATTATCTCCGTAATAATTTTAGCAATCCTTATCATAACAGGCGTTGGAAGTAGCTTATTCAGTAGCAATACTGAAGAAAAATCTCCAGAAGCAAAAAATTATTCTCGGGTTTTAAATGCTGATCTTCGCCTTATTTTCCAACCAATGGTCACCAAGGCTAGTTTGATTGATCGTATCAATTTAGAAAACCGGAATTCTAGTACTGACATAAATCAATTCGTCTTTGTCACAAGCGAAGATAATAACGATCAAATCAAACCAAGTAATCTACTAAATTATCTAGAAATAAAACCACCAACTAATTTTACTCAATCTATTTCTGACATATATTTTGGTAGTCTTTATCAAGAAAATCCGTTTATTATCTTTAAGAATACTGACAGCGTTACCGCTAAAGGTGGAATGTTGGCCTGGGAAACCAGTATGAGGAATGATCTAAGCCTAATCCTCAAACTCGGAACAGACTTATCTACCAGTACTGAATCAAATATATTTATTGATGGTATGATTGGGGGAATGGATGTGAGAGTGTTAAAAAGTGGTAATGGAGAAGATGAAATAGTTTATGGATTTGTTAATCGCGACACCGTAATTATTACCGAGAGTAGCAATGCCTTTGGTAGATTATTAGAATTAATCCAACCATAATTTATGTTGAACTTAAATGAATATAAAAACAAACTGGAAATAGAATTAGAGAAAATCACGGAAGAACTAAAGACTCTTGGGGTGCACAATCCCGAAACTGATGACTGGATTGAAAATGTTGGTGAGACAAATCTAACTGAGGCCGACAGCAATGTCGAAGCTGACATGGCAGAAGACATGGAGGAGAGAGGATCAACCCTTTCAGCCCTAGAGATTGAGTATCGTAATATTAAAAGAGCTTTAACAAAGCTTGAAGCAGGCACTTTTGGCATTTGTGAAATTTCTGGTGAACCAATAGAAGAAGACAGACTAAATTTCAAACCTACCGCCCGTACCTGCAAGACCCATATGGAAGAGGAGGGACAATTGCCACTTTAATTAACTCAATTTCAGGATTTATATGTCAGTAGCTTTGGTTCACACTGCCCAGCCACATATTCTTAATGGCACAATAGTGCGTATTGAAGCAGACCTCGCGCGAGGTCTGCATTCATTTTCAATTGTTGGTTTGGCAGGTAAAGCGATTGAAGAATCAAAAGACAGAATCAGTAGCGCCATCAAACACTCTGGCTACGATTCACCAAAAAGCAAAAATCAAAAGATTACCATTTCACTTTCTCCCGCCGACCTAAAGAAAGAAGGGCCATTATTTGATTTACCGATTGCTATCGCTTATCTCATTGCCTCTGGTGAAATAGAGAGTAGTGATGACACAATTTATGTAGGTGAACTTGGTTTGGATGGTAGCCTAAGATCAGTACGCGGAGTTTTGAATATTGTCATGACCGCTAAAAATAATGGCTATAAACAAATTATTGTTCCATGGGGAAATGCCGAAGAAGCAGGTTTGATTGACGGTATTGAGATTTATCCCGCCAAAAGTTTAGGTGAGGTGATAAGACATGTTCATAAAACTCATGCTGAACACAAACTTTTACCAATCCAACCTGTCACTGATTTGGAAAGTGACAATTGGACTGACGGACAGGTAACGCTTGAAGACATTAAAGGGCAGGAAAGTGCCAAGCGTGCGCTCACTATCGCGGCAGCTGGGCGACACAATGTCATTCTGGTTGGTCCGCCCGGTACCGGAAAAACCATGCTCGCACGTGCTTTCCAGGGACTTTTACCATCACTGTCAAGAGAAGAAACTTTGGCAGTAACAGCGATTTATTCGACCATTAGCACCGATCACACCCTCACTACCAGACCACCTTTTCGTGCCCCACACCACACCGCTTCACATACCGCACTTGTCGGCGGAGGTAGCCAGCCAAAACCTGGAGAAGTGACTTTAGCTCACAAAGGGGTATTGTTTATGGACGAATTCCCAGAATTTGAAAGACGAAGTCTTGATGCTCTCCGTCAGCCACTAGAAGATAGAGTAGTGAGTATTTCCCGAATTCAAAATCAGGCTATATTTCCGGCGGATTTTATTTTGGTGGCTGCCATGAATCCTTACCGCGGGAGCGAAGATGGTACCACCAATTTAGCTAAAGCTATGCAAGAAACCTACAAAGGGAAGATCTCCGGTCCAATCCTTGATCGAATTGATTTGTGGATTGAAGTACCACATGTAGATTACGAAACTCTAACCAATCTCGAGCGCACCAAAGGTGAGACTGACAAAGCCAGAAGCCAAATCACCAACGCGCGCCAGAAGCAGATGGAGCGCTTACAAGAAAGCACAGCCAACACCAACGCTGAAATGACCAGTCGCGATATTGACAATCTTATCACTCTGAGCGAAGCAGTATCGTCCCTTTTAAAACTCTCGTCTGAAAAGCTCAATCTTTCTCCTCGCAGTTATCATCGTCTGTTAAAAGTTGCTCGTACTATTGCTGATCTTGATGAAGCGGAAAACATTGAGACCAAGCATGTACTAGAGGCGCTACAGTATCGGGTAGCGTTGTAGCAATACATACAAACTGCAATCCATTGCAAAAATTCAATTTAATGTTATAAAATTAGGTTTGTTGTTCTTCAACATTTTGACTATCGATTAGGGGAGGTGCATATTATGGGTCAAATTATAGTGGATCAAAGGATGGTTAATCGTTGCGTTAAAGGGGCACATAAAAATGCAAACTGGGTATTAAATAATTTTCTGAGAAAATATAGACAATACAAAGGATGGGTTGATACAACAAGACAGCACGGATCAGTCAGTGTAAAGATGCACTTAAATGGTCCAAATAATAAGAACTTGTTAACAGAACTCATCGAGGACTTAAAGAAGGTTTTCCCTACTTTTAGAATTGAGTTTTACCGACTCGCAGAAAAAGGAAATTTTACATACATAATTAAATAAGAATTATTCAATTTAAACCACGCATTCTGCGTGGTTTTTTATTGGGATAGATGGGTTTGTAAAATATGGGTAAATTATTAAAGCCCCGAAAGCGAAGCTTTCGGGGCTTTAATTTTTTCTATCACATTTTATTAAAATGGATTCTTGGCACCACGAACCTCAAAGTGTAGATGGGAGCCAGTCGAGCGACCGGAATTACCCATCGCTCCAATCACTTGTCCTTGTCCTACTACCTCACCAACACCAACACTATTGCTTGAAAGGTGAGCGTATAAGGTCTGGGTACCGTTGGAATGTTTAATTACAATATATTGACCATAACCACCATTCCAACCTGAGCTTTTCGAAACAATCACTTCACCCTTAGCTGCTGCGCGAATCGAAGAACCCACGGCACCAGCCAAGTCAACAGCATTGTAGCCGTGAATACCTTGAGTTTTTATAGCTCCTGGGGCCGGATGAGTGAAACCAGCACCACCAGTTGAACTTCCACCCGAGGTCTTGGTAGGATTTGTCGTCGCCACTACTGGAGCTTGGTGCATAGAGCCACCAGGCACCACCACCGTCATACCAGCCACTAAATCACTACCACTGTCTAACTGGTTGTAAGACAAAATTTCTTCAGCATCACCTTCATATTTCTTAGCAATTGCATTGATAGTATCGCCACTCTTCACAATATGACGAACTCCGGCAATTGGTAAAATAACTAGAGTTTGACCTTCACGAATACTGGTAGCTCGTGGTAAGTCATTAGCCCAAAGAATAGTATTGGCAGTCACACCATACATATCAGCAATATGAGAGAGGGTGTCACCTGCGCGTACAGTATAAATACTAATTTCACCTGTTGATACTCGACTCAAAGCTATTACATCTTCCCCCACCGGACCAGAAGACACCAAAACTCCGTCTTCGACCACTACTTCCGCTCCTCCTTTAGCTTTTGGTAACGGGTTGGGATTCTTGGCGGCTGACAAAAGATCTGCCTCAAAAGGGGAGTCAGGGTTGGATACTTCGATTTCTGGTAAGATCTGGCTACTATTAGTGGCACTTTCTCCGAAAAGATCAGCATGTACAGAAAAAGGCACTACAATTACCATTAAAATTGCTACATATTCAAACAAGACTCGATAAATTGAGCTCATTTTATTTTTATTTGTCGTCTGATTCTCTAGGTTGCAGATATAAGAGTTTGAATCAGAGTCTTTTGTGTTAAGTTGAATACTAAATCTTTTAAGGACTCACCGCCATACGGACACTACGGAAAATTCTGCGAAAGAAAAAGAGCTAAACGCTCTCCTGAAAAACTTGACCCAATCTATTTAGGTACGTCAGTAATTTTACTAGATAGGAAAGTAATGACAATTGACGAATGCACATTTGTCTGAAAAACTTTTTTTGTTCTATTATGGCTTTATTTTAAGCCAAGGAATTACTATTGACATTACAAGTAAAAATCATTTTAGTATTTATGGCATTTTTTCTTACTCATTTCTAAGTGAGATTCATTTAAAATAAAGTTAGCTTACTTGGCATGTTATAGTATTGTGCCAATCAAATTATATGCATGACCAACCTTATTTAGCTGGTTTGAACCCAGCCCAACGCTTAGCCGTACTCAAAACTGAGGGACCATTACTTATTTTAGCCGGAGCTGGATCAGGAAAAACTCGGGTAATTACTCATCGAATTGTACATTTAATCCATCAAGGTGTTGCCCCACACAACATCTTAGCTGTAACTTTCACGAATAAAGCCGCTTCGGAAATGCGGGAGAGAGTCGAGTCACTGGTCAAAAAATACCCGCCCGCGGAAAGAGCTGTCATAGACTCCCTACCGACCGTTACCACTTTTCACGCTTTAGGCGTACGCATTTTGCGACAATATCACGAAACCCTTAATTTACCTCGTCATTTTACAATTTATGATCGAAGTGACAGCTTGCGAGCGGTAAAAACCGCCATGGAACGTGCTAATTATAACCCTAAAGAATTCGAACCAAAGAAGATTTTAAGTAAAATTTCCCGCGCTAAAGGTGATGCACAGTCAATTAGTGATTACAAAGCTAGTGCCAGTAATTATCCAGACCAAGTCGCCGGTAATACTTGGGAATTTTATGAAGAAATACTACGCCAAGATCACGCCTTGGATTTTGATGATCTTTTGGCTAAGACTTTGTATCTATTAAAAACCTATCCGACTGTACGCGAAGAACTGCAAAATAAATACCGCTATATTCACGTAGATGAATACCAAGACACTAATGCTGTACAATTTTCCATAGCCAAACAACTAACCGGAGAAAAACAAAATATCTGTGTAGTAGGTGACATCGATCAAAATATTTATTCTTGGCGTGGTGCCGATATAAAAAATATCTTACAATTTGAACGTGAATTTACAGGTTCAGAAACCATCCTATTAGAAGAAAATTACCGTTCCACCAAAACCATCATTTCCGCCTCCAATGAAATAATCGCCAAAAATCGCAATCGCGTTGATAAAAATGTTTTCACCAGCAACGAAGAAGGGGAGAAAATAAGCTTGTATACAGCCATGACTGGTAACGACGAAGCTGAGTACATTGCAATGAAAGCACAGTCACTAGTTGAAAAGGGAGCAAGACCATCTGAAATCGCGGTGCTATATCGTACTAATTTCCAATCTCGAGTACTAGAAGAAGCCTTTCTTAATTATGGAGTACCATACCAACTACTCGGCACAAAATTTTACGAACGAAAAGAAGTTAAAGATGTTTTATCTTATCTTCGATTAGCTTTAAATCCTGGTAGTACTGCTGACTTAGTGAGAGTGATCAATGAACCTGCTCGAGGAATTGGTAAAGTGACAATGCTGAAGGTGATAGAAGGGAAGCGAGCAGAACTAACCGGAGCAACCCTAGAAAAGGTTAGTCGCTTTGATCAAATGATGCAAGATATAGCGGATGAAGCCCGCACCAAACCTTTGTCCGAAACACTAAAATTTATTATTAAGCGTACCGGAATCGAAACTGAATTAAAGAAAAATGGCACCGAAGATGATTTATCGCGCCTAGAAAACCTGCGAGAACTAGTGACCCTTGGTCAAAAATACGATCATTTAGATCCGGATACAGCTGTTGAGCAACTCCTAGAAACCGCCAGCTTACAAAGTGATCAAGATGAACTTAAAGATAAGGAGGAGCAGGACGCCGTTCGATTAATGACTATTCATGCCTCTAAAGGTTTGGAATTTAATCATGTTTTTATTTGTGGATTAGAAGAAGGTTTATTTCCACACGAACGTCTCGATGACACCGGAATTGACCATGAAGAAGAGAGGCGTTTGTTTTATGTGGCTTTAACTAGAGCGATTAAGAAATTACATCTAACTTACGCCCACATGCGCACCATCTACGGTAGTCAGCGAGTTAATGTTCCTTCTTCATTTTTGAATGACATTAGTACTGATTTGGTGGAGAGTGATAATCCTGGAGGTAGAGGAGGGTCTTCGGGCTATGAGACGACGATTTTCTTGGATTAACTTGAGATTGATGAGAAATTAAATAAATAAAGGGGCAAAACCTTCGGTTTTGCCCCTTTATTTACCCCACACCCCTTGTAAATTCACATACATATAATGTATGCTCACCAAATGAGAGAAAATCCCCCAGAAAATCAAGAAAAATCAGATAAATTCATCCATAAACGCTCTTTGGGGCAGAATTTTTTGACAAGCACAGTCGTACCAAACTGGATGTGTGAAGCTGGAGAAGTGAAAAATGGTGATATTATCCTAGAAATTGGCCCCGGAACTGGCATGTTGACTAAGGTTTTGCTAGAAAGAGGCGCGATAATTACCGCTGTTGAAGCTGATGAACGAGCTATTACTACTCTAAATGAGATGTTCCAAAAGGAACTAAAAAGCGGTCAGCTAACTATTCATCATGGTGATGCTAGAGAAATAACCCCTGAAATACTAGGTTTACAGGATTGCGGGTTCAAGGTAGTGGCTAATATTCCTTATTATTTATCAGGTTTTTTACTGCGCACCCTACTAGAAAGTCCAATTCAACCAAGCAATTTAACTTTTCTTATCCAAAAGGAGCTGGCTGAAAGAATCGCCAGAGACGAAAAAGAATCAATTTTATCCTTATCGGTTAAGGTTTTTGGTAACCCAATGTACAAAAAAAACGTCGCTCGGGGACATTTTTACCCCAAACCAAAAGTGGATTCGGCCATTTTATCGATTTATCATATAAATCAGAATAATTTCACTCATTTTAAAAAGGAGCTGTTTTTTAAAATTCTCCACCTAGGATTAGGGAACAAGCGAAAACAATTATTAAGTAATTTAAGCAAAGAATATCCTCGGACTGTTTTAGAGCAAACATTCAGCGAGTTATCCATTCCTTTAAACATAAGAGGGGAGGACTTAAAACTAGAAACCTGGCTTAAGCTGTGCGAAAAATTAAATATTAAATAACCTCGACTTATACCCACTCTATATACACAGCTATAAACAAATTTATCCAGTGACAATCCACAAGCCTGTTATAATAATGACATGGTTCCGCAACACGACTCGAGAGTTATTGGTGCTTTTGTAATTGGCTTGGCTGTAGTGGCCGGTGCCTATACTGTCAACAATATGACGGAAAAAACAATAGCTCCTAACCAACAGGCTTCATTAACCACTATAGAAGAAGCCCCTGAGAGAACACTGATTGCTGTACAGGACTCTAATAGTGATGGTATAGAAGACTGGCAGGATCAATTCCTGACAGCTGAGCCAATTGTAATCAAGCGTGAGATTACTGACTATGCTCCTCCTGCTACTCTAACTGGTCAAGTAGCGATTAATTTTATGCAAAATTATATCTCAGGCAAAGCCAATGGCTTTGGCCCTACCGATGAGCAGTTGGTTAAAAAGACTGTAGATGGTATTAAAAATGAGGCCAGAGATCGAATTTACACAATAAGAGATATTGATCTAGCTAAAGACAGCTCCACCACCACTGTAAAAAATTACGGCAATGCCGTGGCTAATGCTATTTTAGATAACGCTACCGCCAAGAAAACTAGGAGTGAAATGACTATTATGGTTGACATAGTCAATAATAATGAAGTGACCGACAAAGATATTGAGGATTTAAACCTTGTTGCAAAAATGTATAAAGGTACCCTAGAAGACACTCTCAGTATATCTGTCCCTAAAGAATTTGCCAAAGAACATTTGGACTTAATCAATGTGTACAATGCTCTTTATCATGATGTATTAGGACTAACAGAACTAATAAATGATCCTGTTAAGGCTTTAATTCGTGTAAAACGATATCAAGATGATGTTGTTGGTCTAACTATCGCTATGGAAAATATGTATCGCGCTTTAGATAAAGCAGCCTACGTTTTCCAAACCAGTGATAATGCTACTCTTTTTGCTAATTTTGCCCCCAATATTAGTAAGCCATAATTTATGAATAGCCTTCACATCATTATCCAGAAATTTTTTGTACTAGGAATTGCTTTTTGCTTTATGTTTGTAGCTGTTTATGTACCACAAAGCTGGAATAAGGTAGAGAGAGCAGAAGCAGCTTTGGCTACTACAGGCGGTCAATTTATGATCAATGCTACAAATGTTTTACAACTCATAGAAGATGGCATTACGTCAGTCGCTTCCGTTGCTACACAAGCTTTAAATTACGCAATAAAGTTTAAAGAATTTGTCTTAGACGGAATGGGTTGGTGGGTTTCAAAAATGATTCTTTCTCAAGTCACTAGACAGATTGTGCAATGGATAAATTCCGGTTTTCAAGGTAGCCCTGCCTTCGTACAAGACCTGGAAGGCTTTGCCCTTCGTATGGCTGATCAAGCCGCTGGTTTGTATTTGGCCAATCTCGGCAGTCCACTCCTCACACAATTTGTCTGTGCGCCTTTCCGTTTAAATTTACAAATAGCCATATCCGCTAGTTATAACTATGGACGCTCTAGCTTTCCTTACGGTGCTTCTCGATGTACCTTGACTCAAGCTATGCAAAATATCGATCGCTTTACCGATGGATCATTTATGCACGGCGGATGGAATGCTTGGTATAGAGTTAGTGC
>JAGOSI010000027.1 GCA_018062385.1 Minisyncoccota bacterium | reverse complement strand
GGCTCTCCCAGTAGTTGCGGTATGACAGGTATCAGCACCCCGATACCAATCATGTCTATAAGTATAGTCAGGTATAAAAACCAAATTTTCTTAGGCATGAGGATATACTAGCATTTTTTATTAAAATTCCCATGCTCAAACTTCACCAAAAATTAACTTAGTATTTTCTAATTATTTTTTTAAAAATATCAAACTGAGCAATATGAGGTAAAGCTGCGGAAACTATTATCAGCGCGCCACCAACAATGATCAGAGATGTAAGTGTTTGATGAAAGAATAAAATTCCGAATATGATTGCAAAGACAACTTCCAAAAGTCCGAGCAAACTTCCCACACTCGATTCAACGTATTTATAACCTTGTACGACTGACCAAAAACCGAGAATGCTAACAACAGCGTATGCAATTAAATATAGCCATGCAAAACTTAGAGTAGGAACATACTGGACTTCTCCTAGCACAACAGACGCAATAAAATTTGTAATTGCTATTATCACCCAACTCAACCAAGTTACATAAAGTGGCGAATACTTTACTGTAAGTTTTTTGGAGGATGACAACTCTATTCCAGTGGCGACACCGTTTAAAAGAGCCATCGATGCAGCAAGTAAAGAAAAGGTAATCAAAGAAAAAGAAAATGTAATATATAACCCAACACAAGCGATAAAAAATGCCAAAATCTTTATCTTTGTTATTTCTTCACCCAAAAAAAGAAAACCTACTATATACATCATTACAGTCATACCCACAAAGAAAAGCAATGTGGCCGTCCCAATATCCATATGGTTAAAAGCATAGAATATCGGCGCCTGAGTCAGTGATGTGGATATGAGGAATACTGACATCCATTTCCAATCTTTCTTTTCTATTGAAACTATTTCCTTTCTATAAAAAACGATCGGAAACAAAATAATGGAAATCAAAAATGTTCTGGTCCAACCCTGATAGAAGATACCAAAATCATTACCGATTAACTTTGACCATAAACCATAACTCCCGAACATTATTGTTGAAAGTAATATATATAAGAGTCCTTTATTTTTAGAAATATTATGTTCCATGACTCAAGTCTAAGAATTATAGATGTGGATAGCCAGATATAAAAACCAAATTTTCTTAGGCATGAGGATATACTAGCATTTACGTATGAATTTATGAATAATAATATTACATATTTTTTAAAAATCTGGTATAAAGGTGTAAATGACAACCGAAAATAACCTGAAGAGCTTTATAAGCGAAAACGACAAACTCTTATCTGCTTTGACAGTTCTACTTGCAATTGCAGGTTTTGTGCAAAATCTTTCGATCCAATGGCTTGGAAATGCATTGTTATTTATTACTATCGGAGCTTTATTGACTGTATGGACTGAACTCTATAAATGTTTTCCTCAAAAAGGAACTGTACGTCTCATGATTTTTAAGAATACTATTTCATTGGGTCTAATCGGTATAATTTTCTATTGGCTAATTGCTTTTAACACATTCTGGAATTATTTTTTATTTATTCCGGTATTTTTGGGATTGGCTTATATGTGTTTTACTGTCTTGGCACAATTAAAACAATTCTCTTTTGTAAAAAAATTAACTGGAGAGAAAGACAAAAGGAATGTGTGGCAAGTTGGCTTTTTAATTACTTACGGCTTTGGTATATTCTTGGGACTTAGTTGGCTATTATATCTATCGATTGGGGTTTCTCCAGTATTTACTTTCCTATTAAATATAATAAAACTTAATTTTAAATAGATTTTTGGTTAAAATTTATATTTATCTACTGGGGTTTATAAGGGTATATTTTGATATTTTTGTAAAATATAATCTTGCAATCTTTTTACTACAAGAGCACAATTACAGCATGAGTATACCTAACACACAACTCGATACATGGACCAACCAAGGTGCAATTAAATCATCGAGCACAACATATCAATCCATAAAAAACGCCCTTACGCACTCTGCATCACCAGTAGTAGAAATGATTTCATCTGGTAAAATCAGAATTGATTTGCAAGGTTCCTATGCTCATGACACAAATATCTATGGAGATAGTGATGTAGACATAATAGTTCATTATAAAGACACATTTCATTCAAACAAAACTTCTTTGCCCATAGACCAATATAATTTACACGAACAACACTATACTACAGCTACTTATAGTTGGCAGGATTTACGACGAGATGTAATTAGTGCATTAACAAAATATTATGGATTAGTAAACATAGATACAAGTGGCAAGAAATCATTAAAAGTATTACCTAGTAACGGGCGCTTACGCGCAGATGTTGTGCCTGTTATATCCTATAGAAAATATGATTATTTTTATGGCCCTGAATCCAATCAACACGATCGAGAGGATGGTGTGGCTCTTTATAACACAATCACTAACGAGGTTATAATTAACTACCCTGACCAGCATTACAAAAACGCTGTTTCAAAACAAAGTATCACTAATAACCAATATAAAAGTATTGTACGTATTTTTAAAAACATGCGTTCCTATCTTGTAGATAAAAAACGTCTCACAAAAGATGATGCCCCTTCTTATTTTCTTCAAGGTATGATCTATAATGTACCTAAGGAATTATTTGTTGCTGATAAGGCTACGGCAACTCTAACAATATTGCGTTGGCTTAATAGAGCAAATCCTGATTTATTTATGAGTCAAAATGGCCAACATCTATTACTCGGTACTTCTGGTGAATATTGGAACCCAGTCGCTGCAAGAAAAACAATAACTGAGTTATGCTATTTATGGGATAATTGGGGTAAAATTTAAACCATGAACGTAAACAGCAACAACTACAAACAGTATACTTTTTTTGCACTTATCCTTATAGGAATAAGTACTTTTATTGCTTACATAATTTTTATAGCTATCGGACCGCAATTCAGTAAACTTCCAGCAATAATTCAGATTGTCATATCAATTCCAACTGTCCCAGCAATATATGCAGGTATTTTCTTTGTATTTGATAAATATTTATGGAAATATAAATTCTTTAAATCTATTGGTATATTATTAGCAGATGATTTAAATGGAACATGGAAAGGAATTGCTAGATCTTCTTGGGATGATTTTAAAGGTGAGATACCTGTTGAATTTGTAATCAATCAGACAGCGACTTCGATAAAAGTTTGTGGAAAATTTAATCAATCAAGATCGGTTAGTATTCACGAATATTTTGGAAAAAATGATATGCACAATCAAACTGCCTTATATTACTTTTACAAAAATGACCCAAATTATGATGCACCAGCTACAATGGCAATGCACGAGGGTTCAACAATTTTGATTTATGATAAAGATACAAAAATCCTATCAGGATATTATTATTCTGGACGTGACCGTCATAATCATGGAACAATAAGTGTTGCGCGAGTTTAAGTTTATCAAGCCTCGTCAATTATTTTTTCAATACTACTATCTTTTATTGACATTTCAATCATCCGCTAATCAACAAAGAGTCAAATTTATAGTTAACAATTAGGCGTTGTCAGGTATAAAAACGAAATTTTCTTAGGCATGAGGATATACTAGCATTTTATAAAAAATCTAAAATTTAGTCTAAAAATTTAATCTTTTCTTTGCTAAATTACAGTAATTACTATCACTATCAATACCAATGAATTTACGCCCCGTCATTTTGGCAACAACAGGCAATGTTCCACTTCCCATAAATGGATCAATTATTATGTCATCTTTATTACTACATCCTATTACTAATCGATTTATAACTTCTATCGGTTTTTGTGATGGGTGTTTACCATGCTTTTTCTCAGACTTTGGAGTAGATATAATGTCCCACATATTTCTCATTTGAAGGTCACCATTTATTTTTTTTAAATCTTTATAATTAAATGTCCAATTTTTTGCCTTTTTTTGATTTTCGTTTACAGCCCATATAATATGTTCTGTACTTTCACAAAGCATTCTTTGTGTTACATTCGGAAAAGCATTTCTTTTATACCAAGTAATTGAATTAATTAGTTTTCTATCAAAATCTTGAAGTATTGACCCAATTCGATAAATATTATGATAGGAACCGAATATAATTATACTTCCATTTGGTTTTAAGACTCGAATTACTTCTGCAATCCATGCCCTAGTAAAAAGTAAATAATCATCATCAGTAAATTTGTCCCAATCAGCATCAATTTTTGTAAAATTTTTATCTTTTACCCAAGTCTTGTTTGACTGTAACCATCCTATTTTTTTCTTATTATCATAACCAGAAATATTATATGGAGGGTCAGTAATACAATGATTAACTGATTGATCTGGTAGAGATTTAAGAATTTCGAGAGCATCTCCAAAAATTAAGGAATTTTCCTTAGGATTTGTAATTTTATTTTTTATTGATATGCTTTTCATTATGAAGAATGATGCCGTAAATAACCTAATAAAGCAACTTAAGGAAATTCAGGACGATTTTTATAAAACCTTTCAAGTTACTGACATTATAACAAATAGTAAGATATTTGAGATTTTAATAGCTGACTCCTTTGGTCACACCCTTATCTCAGGCCATTCTGGATCCAGAGATGCAAAAAATGATGAGGGGGAGGAATTTGAATATAAACATTACAAAGAAAGTAGCTCCAATCATACTTGGACCTTTAATGACTTTTCCGATACAACCATAGCAAAATTAAATAACACAAAGTCTGTTATATTTGCACACATACAAGATGAAGATGTAAAATTTCCAAAATTTGATTGGTATTATGAGGTTCCTGGTTCTATTGTATCAAAATATCTAATAGAGGCTACCTTAAAAATAACCAACCATAGGAAAATGATCAACGTAGGGCCTAAGCAGATTACTGAAAGAATGAATTGTGTTAGGAAAACCACTCAAGATGATTTTCGTGGCCGTTATTATCCATGGATTAAGAGAATAGTTGATCTCATGCTAGAAATAGAGTTTGCTGTTGGAACTACGGGAATTCTTACTAGTAATAAATTTTGGGAAGTTCTTGTCGCATTAAGGTTAGGACACAATGTTCAATCTGAACAATTAAAACATGATGCCGTCGATAAGTTTGGCAATATGTATGAATACAAAGTTTCGAGAAGTTCCTCATGGAGTTTTCAGGACATATCAGCAGTTGTTTTAAAAAAATATCTCTTAGATAAGAGTATTATACTAGCAACTGTAGACAAGAATGATTTTGTTGTAAAACGAATTTATGAAGCAGATACAAAAAGAGTGGTTAGACTTTTAAAAAAGAAGTTAATTGAGAAATCCCAAAGATACACATCCAAAGGAAAGCAGGTTAGGAGGGTCCAAGCATCGTTGAGTGCTTTAGATTTACGAAATATAAAAGCGAAAATTATATATCAAGAAAATTAATTTAGAAAAGCAGTCTTGGTAGCTGATTAATTCTTTCTAGAGATTTTGAATGGTACTCTTTTGATATTTCAAAACCAACGTAATTTCGTTTTGTTTCAATTGATGCCACTGCTGTAGTTCCACTACCCATAAATGGGTCAAGAATTAATGCACCTTCATCTGTAGTTAACTCTATGAGCTTTTTAATTAATCCAATCGGTTTTTGAGTAGGATGAAAACGATTTTTTCCCTTTGGAGCCGGAAATTTTATAATGTTATGCTCATAGTTACTATTCCAAACAGCACCAGGTTTTTTACCGACAACTATCGCCTCCCAAGCGTTTAAAAACCTAGATTTTGCATTTAGCGGAAGTGGATCGGGTTTCTGCCAAACGATTACATCAACTGCAATAAAACCTTCTTGCTCAAGACGTTCAATAAAATAGCCTACATCTTTTTTTGCACAAAAAGTAACCATCCAGCCTCTTGTCTTATGAATAGCCAATTCAAACCAATCCTTACTAAATTTATCCCATTCACCAAAATTAAAATCTAACTTAGCGCTTGTACCAAGTTTTTGACCCTTACAATTCAACTCTTTACTAATTCCATATGGAGGGTCAGTAATTATTAAATCAAAAGTTCCATCTGGTATATTTTTTAATCCAGCAACACAATCAGTATTTTGGATAGTATTTATCCAGTCACGCCAATTGCTCTTATGTTTTATATTTAATGTCGGTTTTGAAATTAATTTCATATTACTATTTTCTATCATATCATGAAGAAATTTATTTAATAAATTATATAGTAATTATAAGTGAACTATAGTTCACCATCAAGAGATACATGTGGATAACTGAGCAAAGCCCTACACCTCACGGAGCAAATACGCAATGTTTGGATAAACCACCTTTTTTGCCTCCTCTAGAGGGAACCATTTTGATTATCAGAAATCTTTGTTGCAACCAACAGTTTGCCGTTATTTTTTATTTCGACCTTATACCCTTGCTCTCTCAAATGAGCTTCGATTTTATCAGTAACTTTAGTGTTTTGTCCGTGGCCGTCCATTCTAATCTCCCCATCGTCTTCCAAAGCACCCAATGCTCTTTTTAGCAGCAGCTCGAAGACCTCACTTGGCTTATCCGAATGTATTCGCACGCTTTCGGGAAACAATATTAGAGAAAATTTTCCCAAATTATTTGGCCACTGACCATACATGTTTAATTCAATATTTACAAAACCCTCTGGCATTACTTCGGTATCTTTGTCAGACAAAACAAATCTTTCTTTATCAATTCCCATTTCCACAAGTAACTGCTCGAGAAAAGCTGGGCCAGCACCAACACTAAGTATTTTTTCGTCTGGATGAGACTTAAGATCTTCAACTAGTTCTTCAGTAACTAAACCTTTTTCGAAATGATGATAAGGAGAAAAATAACTATGTTCTGAACCTGGTTGAGTCAGAACATAGCTGTCATTCTTTAGTCGATTTCCAAACATTCGTCTCTGTAAACTTTTTAGTTCTTCATCAAATGACTCCTTTGAATCATCTGTCTCTTCTTCTGACCAAAACCCTACTGTCTTCTTGTAATTCTCTATCATCTCCTTGCAAGTTTCTATATCCTCTTGGCTCACTGGATCAATAGAACGCAATTTTATCCAGTCTTCTGCTTCCTCTATTCTGTCATGTACAAGTAAATACATTGTTCTAGTTAAAACATTTGACTCATCCTCATATTCCATCGCCTTTTCTGAGAAAAATTTCATTTTCTCTTTGTCCTTATGCCAACCAGCGACACTTATTGCGTGATGATACCAAAACCAAATAATTCTTTCTCTTATCTCTAACTCTATCTCATCCATACCACTTGTATCCGCTTGTTCTATTATTTCTTTTACTTTATTTTGGATCTGGTCTGGATTGTTATAATCCCACATAATCGGCACGACTCTAGACTTGAATGCTATTTGTTCTGCAGCTGTGTACTTGTTTTGTAGATCCTGCGGATCAATCGCACCCAAAAGCCTATATGCCTCGGACATAGGGCTCTTTTCCCAATCAAAACCTTCTATTTTAGGCAATTTTTCTGACATAGAAGTATTTTATCACAAAACTATGTCTTACTATTCCACTACAACCTTCAATTTTGGCCATTTGTTTAGCCAATTTTTGCTTTGGACTCTGTTGTGGAAAAGTTCCAAGTTATTTTTATGACTTAGTGTCGGTCTAACTATCAAACCAACTAGGTCACTTAAGCCATGTGGCGCAATAATTTCAGGTTCACAATTTTTCAATGTCACAGCAACGCACGTAGCCGTCTCAACCCACTCTGACAGAGCTTCAGAGGAATCAGCGTATGGTTCTTCTCTGTTATGCCACTTGTGAGTGTATGCTTGGTTTACTATTTCCCATTCTAGACCAAGTTTGCCTTGCATTTTTAGAGACAACTCTTCGTCTGCTTTTTCATTTTGATTCTCGTCATTAAAATAAATCAGATCAATATCTCTTGTATCTGAAATTTCTTTTTTAAAGCCATGCAAATAGTCCCAAACTTTGTTTCTCAAAAAACCCGCACCAATCATCCAGTCTGGCAGGTTTAATTTCTCAGCTTCTTTCAGAACAGACATCATCCATTCATCATTTTTTACTAGTTCAATAATATCTTGTTCATTCATAAAATAATTCTAGCATTTATATTATTTTGATACGACGAAGCCCCGGCTGTGTTAGCCCGGGGCGGGAGTTAGGCGCTAATCTCCAAAGCGCGGACACTAATCGACTAAGCTGAGAGTTCCGTCGCTGTTTCGGTGGAGAATCTCTTCTCCTGAGCGCATGTCCCAGAGCATCAACGGTTCGATGAAGGTGACCTTGCCATCACTAGTGAAGACGGTACGGAACTCAACAACCATAGTCTCATCACGGAAGATCGAGACTTTGATTGATGGCCTATCCATGCTCTCCATGATGAACCCGGTCATTCTCGTAGCAGACCGGGTCAGCAGGAGGAGGTTTCGGATGGCATTTCTGTTGTGTGCGCCCGAGATCGTACCACTTACCTCCGCATCATGAGGAAACTGTTCTGAGCCCAACGCGTACACCGTCAGATCAGAGAAGAATTTCACCGCGCCGAGATATCCTTCCTTTGCGGAGGAGGTTCGGATTTTTCTTTGAATCAACTTCGGAATTTCCAAACTTACTCTTTTCACGTGATTTTCCTCTCGAGGAATAGGCTCACTACGGCCTGTTGGTCCTTTATTAATATGACTAAAGAAGGACTACTTGTCAATAGATAAAATCAGTGTATACGATTCTGTTGATTTTCAAAAAACGTTCATGTAGTGTTACCTTGGATTTGAATTTAAAACAGGAGGATGATAGATGCGTGTGTTGCAACCAGCTGAGCGCCTGATCGTTGCGGCGGACTTCAAGCCAAGTGGACAGAAAGCTTGGTTTGAAGAACGACCGGGAAGTGTATGGAATAGAGCTGATCGGAGATGGGTCAAAGAACAGGTTTTGACGCTGGCTCAGAAGCTCAAGGGAACAGGAGTTTACCTCAAGGTGAACTCCGCTCTTCGAGCTTCCGGCTACGGACTTATTGACGAGATTCAATCTTTCGGCCTGCGTGTTTTCGCTGACTTGAAGCTGTTCGACATTGGCGAGACTCTCGCCACGGACGGAGCTCTGCTCCGGGAAGCGAAACCCGAGCTTCTTACCACGGTTTGCGTCGCGGGTGTTTCCGCAATGCAGGCACTGAAAGCCGAACTGCCGGAGACGGAAATCCTTGCCGTCACGGTTCTCACAAGTCTCAAGGAATCCGACACTATGAGGATGTTCCACGCAACAGTCGAAGCCTCAGCGATGAAGTTCGCGATGATGGCAGAAGCTGCCGGCATGGACGGGCTCATCTGTGCTCCAACCGATGTTGCACTCATCCGGAGTGTGATCAGGAGAGAGATGAGTTACAACACTCCGGCAATTCGTCCGACGTGGGCGATCGTTCCTGGCGACGATCAGAATCCTGATCGAATCATGACTCCCGCCAAAGCCATCAAGGCTGGTGCGGATCGTATCGTGGTTGGTCGGCCGATCGTCAAAGCCGAGAACCCGTACGACGCAGTCATGCGTACGATCGACGAGATCGCTTCGGCGACAACGTAGCGTCGACACGAGAAGATAGCACGCCATAGCCCGGCACCTGAAAGGTGCCGGGCTATTTCTTTAATAAAATTTATTAGGAGTTACTTCCTTGGTAATGGAATAAATACACTTGTTCGTCTTTTGTATTCAGTAAAGTCAGGGTTTTCTTCCATTTTATTTGCTAGAAATTGCGTTCGCGATAAAGTAAGTCACAGTAGATACAGAGGCTGCGAGCACCGCGCCCCAGATCATGTCCACGATAGTTATAAGTAGTGGCCAGTCTTTTGCCACAGCGAGGTTGGTAAGGTCGTATGTTGCATAGCAGACGAGACCGAACA
>JAGOSI010000071.1 GCA_018062385.1 Minisyncoccota bacterium | reverse complement strand
TTGCTTTTGGTATGGCTCCAGATATTTTTTCGTTTGGAATTTTTTCCGGAATGTCGGTTTTGGGGTTGGTTTCTGTTTTGGATTGGTCGGCTGGACCACCTGATCCGCGAGCTATACCAAATTATGTGCACACCCTCTATGATATTACTCATAGTCTCGTTGTGTTTGGGTTAGTGTTTTTGGGTGTGTGGGCGTATAGAAAAAAACCGTATTTACCAATGGTGGCTTGGCCACTGCATATATTATTGGATATACCAACCCACACAACGGCGTTTTTTCCAACGCCATTTTTATGGCCACTGGGTAACTTTAGAGTAGATGGAGTTTCGTGGTCAACTCCGTGGATATTTATTACCAATTGGCTAGCATTATTTGTGGGATATGGTTTATGGTGGTGGCAAAAAAAGAAGCGTACAAAAAACTGAGTAAAAATTTAGTAAAATTTTAGCAGGATTTTATCGGGCCTGTGTTAAACTGGCTTTAGGAAGTCGAAATCAGTGCTGAGGACTGTCTGTGCCCGACGGTAAACAGAGGCTGGTTTTTGGTAAAAAATATGGTATTATGAGTTTGATAATTTACTAATGTATGGCTTTGGATAAATATTCGGCTTTATGGGTTTCACATACATCAATTAGTGATTTTTTGGGTTGTCCGCGAGCCTACTACTTACGACACATGTATCGTGATCCACAAACCAGACATAAAATAAAAATAATGTCTCCGGCTTTGGCTTTGGGGCAGGCTGTCCACGAGGTGCTTGAGTCCTTATCAGTCTTACCACAAAAAACTCGGTTTGTTGAACCGTTAATGGATAGGTATGAATTGGCCTGGAAGAAGGTTAGTGGCTTAAAGGGTGGTTTTTTTGACCGTGATTCAGAGTATAAGTACGAAGAACGGGGTCGAGAGATGATTAGACGGGTAAAGGATCACCCGGGACCAGTGGCTCAGTTAGCCGTAAAAATTAAGGAAGATTTACCACATTTTTGGATTTCTGAAGAGGAAGGGATTATATTATGTGGTAAAGTTGACTGGCTTCAATACTTACCAGAAAGCGATACAGTTCATATTATTGATTTTAAAACTGGAAAACAGGATGAAGATGCCGATTCGTTACAATTACCCATTTATCATCTCTTGGTTAAGCATTGCCAAGAACGAACGGTCAGTCAGGCGAGCTACTGGTACTTAGACAGGGATGACCAACCAATAGAAAAGCCTTTACCTAGTCTGGAAGAGGCAAAAAACCGAGTATTAGAGATAGCGAGACAGATAAAACTGGCTAGGCAGTTAGATAGGCTGCAGTGCCCCAAAGGAGGGTGTCGAAATTGTCGCCCGTTTGAAGAAGTTATTAAAGGTGGGGGGCAAAAAGTAGGTGAAGATGCGTATGGGTATGATATTTATATAATGCCTGTACAGGCGGCTGAAGTAATATCCACGGAAAGTGTGATTTTATAGCCCTAAAACACTTGACAGAAAATAAAGCGGCTGCTATAGTAGCGACGCTTTATTGACCCCTTTACTTTTAAGGTAACTATGACAAATTACGAAATGCTGGTGGTATTACCAGGCACAATGACTGAAGCCGAAGCTAACCCGGTTATTCAGACAATTAAAGAAACCGTGGAAAAACAAGGTGCAAAGCAACTTGTTGTTAATGACATGGGCAAAAGTCGCTTAGCCTATCCGATGAAGCATATTCGTTATGGATACTACTACATTTTGCAATTTGCTGCTGAAACTCAATCAATCCAAGAAATTCAAAATCGTATTCGTTTGATTAGTAACATTCTCCGAATGACACTAAAAACATACGATCCAGCTACCCAAACTGTAGATAAGACAAAATTAACCATTACTCCTTTGGCAGCGGTTGTTGTTCAAGATGATTCACGAGAACCTAGCCGTGATTCACGTCGCGAAGCACCTAAGGCAGCGGTTGTTGCTCCTACACCAGTTGTGACTGAAGTGGCTGATACTAAAGCCAAAGCCGTAAGTATGGAAGAAATTGAACAAAAATTGGATCAAATTTTAGATAAGGTGTAAAGTATTCGGTGCGCGGAAAACCGAATGCGCTTTTGAATTAACTTAAGAACATATGGATCTTAACCGCGCTACAATCTTAGGAAGAGTCACTCGTGACCCAGAAGTTCGTTCAACTACCTCAGGTCAATCGGTCTGTACCTTGTCAGTTGCTACTAATCGGGCGTGGACTGATAGTACGGGTACAAAACAAGAAAAAAGTGAGTTTCATAACTGTGTCTTGTGGGGAAAATTAGCAGATATCGCTGGTCAATATGTGACCAAGGGTCGCAGAATTTACCTAGAAGGCAGAATTGAAACACGCGATTGGACTGATCAAGCTGGAGTTAAGAAGTATCGAACTGAATTGGTTATTGAAAACATGATTATGTTAGACGGCCCACGCGGCGGAGAAACTTCAAGCTCCGGCAGTGGACACAGTTCGCCGGTGAATAATCCAAATCCACCAGCGATCGAAGAAGAAATTAAAGTTGAAGATATTCCATTTTAAACCTTATGTCAACCGAGACAAAAAAGAAAACCCAGAAGAGAGAAAAACGCTGCTATTTTTGTATCAATAATAAAAAAACAATTGATTACAAAGATGTACAAACACTCCGTCGTTTTGTGTCTTCATTTATGAAGATTGCCGCTCGCCGTCGCAGTGGGCTTTGCGCTAGTCACCAACGACATGTGGCTCGGGCGATTAAACAAGCTCGTATTGCTGGTCTTTTGGCTTTTGTGCCTCGCTAA
>JAGOSI010000070.1 GCA_018062385.1 Minisyncoccota bacterium | reverse complement strand
ATTTCCCTGTTCGGAATCGACTGGAGCCGGGAGAGGTTACCCTGATAAGCGAGATTGAGAAGATGATTACTCCTGTTTGATCATTTTCTTTTTATCGAAAGTTTACTAAATATATTGCGATTTACCAACTAATTTTCAAAATAACTTCACAATAAAATTAAAAATAAAAATGAATAAAAAACTGGAAATCAGCTCACAACAAAAAGAAAAGAAAAAATTAAGAAAAATAGGAAGAATCGAAAAATAACTATTACAATTCTTTTTGGACTCAGCAAAACCAAGAATAATAAAATTAATCGATTAAAGAGTGGAAATTATTATGTACACTCCCCTCAATAAGTCACAACATCGAATACTCATCTCCATCAAAAGCAACTAACCTGTCATCAATCTAACAAGTAAGAAATAACTGATACAGGAAGCCACTATCCCATCCTCAAAGAAGTAGCATCCAAAATGGATTTGCAAATGGCCGATTAGTTTTACAACATCCTCTGGACTGACGCAGCCCTTACTGTTAGATAAATACAATTCGAACAAGGCTAAGTCAAATTCAACCATCTCCCATAAATAACCCAAATCACCCGCAAAAACAAAATGGCACACAACCTCAATACACTCAAAATTCATTTCCCCAAAGTAACAAACGCCCAAACAAGGATTATAATTTCTATCCAGAAACCTGGGTACTGCCCCACGATTGCTAACGCATGCTCAAACGACATAACAAAGACAAGGTCTATATCGTAAAACCAGAAAATGGATGCCAAGGACAAGGCATCTTTCTCACCACCAACCCCCATAGACTCGAAAAATAAAGGAATCTCGTCGTTCAGGAATACATCAGCAATCCACTCCTACTCAACGGACTTAAATTCGACCTAAGAATGTATGTTTTAGTGACTTGTGTGAACCCACTCCGAATCTACCTTTACAACGATGGTATTGTGAGATGTGCCACAGAAGGTAACTACTCACTTACAAAGCATTCCAAAAAGTAGATTAGCACAACATCGACAACGTCTTTTCCCACCTTACCAACTACGCAATAAACAAACAAAACTAAAAATTTAAAGCCGACAACGACAACAATAATGATGGACATAAACGATTGATCAGCTCAGTCTTTAAAAACTAGGAGTATAAAGAACTAATGAGCAAAGTTACCAAAATTATGATTAAAACCATTATTGCAGGCTTACCCGCAATCCAAAACGCACACTCCCAATGCAAAAAAATAGATCCGAATTGTTTTTTTCAACTGCTAGGCTTCGATATCCTGCTGACAGATAAAAAATAACCAATTTTACTATAAGTCAATCAAAACGTCTCCCTCAGTACTGAAACCAACTTCGATCATAAACTCAAGTACGATTTAGTTAAAAATATCTATGAAATGGTCACAGGAGGGTATAAGATGAGCGCCGATGATAAAACTGAAACGAGAGTTAAAATGAAAGACAAACATGAAATGGCTAATCGAGGTAATTTTAGCAAAATATATCCTTGCGATACCTTTTTAGAGACAGAGTCGTATGATTCCTTTCTAGCTAAAGCAATTTCACTTTATAAAGAAAGGTTTGGAGTGAACTTGGTTCGTCCGATACGTCGCCAGAAATAGAGTCGAGCCTAGTAATAGTCAGTATTTTGGCATTCAAATCCTCAACACTACACTCAGGATAAAATTGAGAAAGTCTATAGTGTTCGTTACACGAAGACTTCAATTTACAAAAAAAGGTTGATATTTATTTGATTTTATAATGGGCTCTACATGTTGTAGTTCCAATACGGTGACTGACAACGAAGGATAACTATCAAATAAAGTCTAGCAACAGCTTCATTCAAGTACTTATTTTTCTCAAAAATAATTGCGATTCTTCTAAGAGTTCCCAAAGATGAAACCTATTGTTCTAAAAATCTTCACAAATCTACCTAAAAATTGGTTGATCAATCATGACGCCATGACTGATATAAAAGGACAGGGAACCTATCTCGGCAAAAAGAATACCAAAATGAGAGCAGGCTATGGAATCATGCTCTATGATGTAGGATTCTATTATGTTGGCTGCTGGAGAGAAAATTATAGAGAAGGATTGGGAGTTATGATTGATAAAAATGGCAGCTATTATAAAGGGTAATGGTTATTGGATGAACCTAATGGCTACGGAGAATACTACGATGGAGAAAATCCAAATTGGTTTTATAGAGGAAAATGGAATAAGGGAAAAATAGACGAAAAAGGCGAGGAAGTGTATCCTGATGGAACAAAATATGTGGGAGCTTATCGAGATGGCTTGAAAACAGGAATCGGAAGACTAATTTTTGATAAAAATTGCTATTTCTAAGGAACATTTGACAAAGATGTAGTACGAGGACAAGGAGTTCAAAAAGGATTAGACTATAGATATGAAGGACCTTGGTAAAATTATGAAATGCATGGAGCTGGAACAGTCCAATACTACGATAGCCAAGGAAATCCAAGCGATATCTATGTTGGCTAATTTTAATAAGGAATCAAGCATGGCTACGGCTAATACAGATGGAAGGATGGAACCATTTACAAAGGATAGTGGGTGCGCGGAAACCTTGTGAGTCGAGGTGTCCTAATTCAAAGATAATGATAATTTCTCTTAATTAATCATAAATTTAAGCCATGAACTGATATCTCACTTATCGATGCTCTATTATTATTGTTGATGTCGTCATATCTAAACACCTTCCTTGCACTCCTTTCAAAAACTTCCAGCAGAGATACAGTATTTTATCAACTTATGCAGGTCCTGAGGGTGGTACAGTAC
>JAGOSI010000069.1 GCA_018062385.1 Minisyncoccota bacterium | reverse complement strand
CGCAATCCAATAGTACTTTAGTCTCACCAAACTCGACCAAATGATTGCTTCCGGTTACCCCTCTATCTGCTCCAAAAAAACCTAATTTCAAAAAATTTTCCCCCTTTTATATATATTTTGCTAACTCTGTTAAGTCATTAAAACCCTTTTGTGGTTCTCCACCAAATATTGCACTAGATGACACCGCAAAATCAAATCCCCTGAGTCTTTTTATTGTTTCCAAATTAATCCCTCCATCAACACCTATCCTTACATCGCGTCTAATTGATCTGACTTGCCCTAATTTTGGTAATACCCCACCAATAAAAGGCTGACCAGACCGACCACTATTTACCCCCATAATCATAACTTCATCTACAAGTTTTATGTGTTCAGATAATTCCAAAACCGACTGATTTGGTTCAATCACCAGTCCAGACAACTTACCAGTCCTCTCGATAATCCGAAAAGCCTCTTCAAACTCCAGACCACTTAATGCGTTTGCATAAATAAATATTCTTTTTGCAGATGTCCCAGACCAAGTTATTAGCCCTTCTTTGGTCAAAAATGTCATTAAATGCAAATTATATTCATATCCGTCTGGAACAATCTTTTGTACTGCCTCAATACCCACACTCCTCGTTGGCACAAACTCGCCATCAGCGATATCAACATGAATCTCATTACTAAAACTTCTTGCCACTTTAATTAGTCCATTCAAATGGTCTTCGGAGTCGACGAAAATCCCAGGCACGACCTTTAACATAATTAATTTTCTATCTTTTCTAGTCTTCTAATGTGTCTTTCCTCTTCACTAAAATCCGTAGTCAAAAAAGTATTCATTATTCTCTCGAGTTCTTCAAAAGTATTAAGCTCAGTACCTAGCACTAAAATATTGGCGTTATTATGTTCTCTGCTTCTTTTAGCCATAAAATCATTTACAACAAGTGCTGCTCGAATACCTTTATATCTATTTGCTGCAATTGACATCCCAATACCCGTATCACAAATAAGTATCCCTTTTGTTCCGCCATTTAATTTGACCTTTTCACTAACTAATTTGGCGTAGTCTGGATAATCATCCCCTTTTACTAGCTCTTTCGGACCCAAATCTTCAACTGTATATTCAGACGCTTCAAGCCACTCAACAATTTTGTTTTTTAAATGCCAACCAGCATGATCACTTGCAACATAAATCATTACTCTATTCTAAACAATTTTGAATTTAAGACAAAAACATTACAATAAACTATTGACTATAGGCCTAAATATGATATAATTACTCAACTGGATTAGCCTTAGCTGTCCAAGTACATTCAAAGAGGTTTCCTTGCGCATTCTCGGAATCGTGGTCTGTATCGTTGCCGCCATCTTCTTCGTTGCCGCGGGCTCCGTCGCCACTACCGCCGAAAACCAATCCTTGGACAACCAAGAACTCACTCAGAAATTCGTCGATTTGGCTAAACACACCGACCAAAACGGTGTTCGAATCTACATCGACACAGCTAACCGCTCCGATGAGCAGTTCGCGATCTGGAGGAACACCTTCTACGGTCTTGCCGTTGGCTTCACTGCTGTAGCGATTGTTTTTGCTATCAGCCAGTTCATGCTCATCGACGAGCAAGACAGGCTCAGGCGGCAAGCGATCAAGCAGGCTGAAGAAGTCGCCACAACGCCGGAACCAACAACCTAGCCTCACCCACCCAGGGCATCCCCAAAAAGGATGCCCTTTTTCATATGTCCTTTTTTTTATTTAAACTTAGTTTCGTGCTTCACGAAACACAGGACGTAGTGAGTATTTATGAAATAACGAGCTGGCCGAAGTTATAAATAAATGCGAGCGAGTAACTATAGGCCTAAATATGGTATAATAGTGCTGTTGTAGAAATACTTTTCATCTGCAACACTCGCCTATCCCCGCAGGAGAGTTAGTCCTTTGAAATACATCGTTCCCGTAATCTTGGCCGTCAACACGGCCCTCACTGTGCTCGCGTTCTTTCTCATCGACATTGCGCAAGACAGCGCTGCCGAAGCCAGCTCCCGAGATCTCTGGAGCCTGTTCGGCTACGTCTTCGTGACTGCAGCCGTAATAAACGGCGTCCTCTTCTTGATCTCCCTTCTGGGAATCGTCAAGATCAAAAAAGAAGACGAGGAGGAGTAATCCTCCTCTCACATCCTCGCCCTCCCCTAAAAAGGAGGGCTTTCTTATGTTTCAGGTCTCCTGTCTCAAAGAGAGATTGAATCATTAATCCATTCTTAACGCAGGCTTGTAGCTCAAACTGAGTTTTTGAAAATCAAAACCGAGGCGTAGTTTCCGTCAGAAAACGAGCACTCACTAAAAATTTTGGGGGACTCATCTTTTTCGAATTTGAGCGAGAACCTATAAACGTAAGCCAAGGTTTTTCTCTCGACGCTTCACCAAGCAAAGCTTGCCCTAAAGGGAAAGATTGCTACTCTCCTTTCCTTCTCCTTATATTTATTTTCGTTCTTTATCCTAAACACCACTCGAACGGCTTTTGAAACTAAAACGTTTCAAGCAGCCGTTCATGCTCTTTATGGGTAAAGACTCATAAAGACTAAATAACCTTCCGATGAAATAAAAACTTAAACACGAACGGCGAAACTGAGAGTGGTGTTAAAAAACTCTGTTTCAGTAAAGAAAAAACCCTTACCAAAAAAAATGCAATTTAAAAATATTTAAAACCATTGTTTCTTAAAAAGAAAAATATAACCTTATACCAACTTCGCCCTATCAAACACTTCCCCGCTCTCAATCATCTTTGTAATTTTTCCTCGAATCGCTTGAGCATTAACAAGTGTCGCACCCAATACCTTACCGCCACTTATCAATACTTCCACCACAC
>JAGOSI010000002.1 GCA_018062385.1 Minisyncoccota bacterium | reverse complement strand
GAGGTTAGTAAAGCAAAGGCTAATAATTATTTGAAGAAAGGCGGATTTAAGCATAAATATTTCTTAAAATGGTCTGAAGATGTAACTTACCAAAGTAATGAAAGTCCACAAGGAGTCCCAATTTAGGAAAAAAACAATTAAATATGGCAACGTTATATACACAACAAGATAGCAATGTGCGAAAAACATGGTTTTTGATGGCGATGTTTTTTGCGATTGTTATTGCGATTGGTTACGCTGTGAGCTGGTATATGGAAAGTCCGGCAATTTTGTACGGTGCCATTATTTTTGCTTTGTTGATGAATGTCGGTAGTTATTGGTTTTCAGACAAATTAGTCTTAAGTATGACCAATGCCAAACCGGCCAGTAAGGCTGATGCACCAGAGCTTTACAATATTGTTGAAAATCTATCGATTACTGCCGGATTACCAATGCCAAAGATCTACATTGTGGATGATCCTATGCCAAACGCCTTTGCGACTGGTCGCAACCCAGAACATTCTGTGGTAGCGGCTACAACAGGTTTGTTAAATATTTTAGATCGTAATGAGCTTGAAGGTGTAATGGCACATGAACTTTCACATGTTGGAAATCGTGATATGTTGGTTATGACTGTGGCGGTGGTTTTGGCCGGTTTTGTGGCAATTTTGGCAGATTTTTTCACTCGTATGTTATTTATGGGTGGGGGAGACAGAGATCGTCATCCGGCTTTACTTATCATCGGCATTATCGGCATTATTTTAGCGCCAATTGCAGCTAATTTGATTCAAATGGCAGTATCACGCAAGCGTGAGTATTTGGCGGATGCTTCAGCTGCGCTTTTGACTCGTTACCCTGAAGGTTTGGCTTCAGCGCTAGAAAAAATTTCTGGTTATAAGCAACCAATGCGCTCAGCCTCTCATGCTACTGCTCATTTGTTTATCTCTAATCCTTTTGGTCCAGAGGAGAAACAAACTATTGGTCAAAGACTCAGTAGCTTGTTTTCTACGCATCCACCAGCCACTGACCGTATCCGGATTTTACGGGAGATGGGGAAGTAGGAGTGTATGGAGAGGTGGCAGAGCGTTCAATGAAGAAAGGAGTGAAGCGACTATTATGAATTAATGATTAATACTCAAAAGCTCTACAGGTAATAAAAGAGTTACAATATAATAAAGTATAAGGAGAGGTGGCAGAGCGGTTGAACGCGCTACCTTGGAAAGGTAGTATACGCGAAAGCGTATCGAGGGTTCGAATCCCTCCCTCTCCGCAGACGAACGTATTGAGGTAAATAGAAAAACCGCTCGTATATTTTATATACGAGCGGTTTTGATTTAGAACTTGAGAACAGATATTAGGCAAATGATTTATACAAAACACGGATAGCCGTATCGTAATCATTATTATTAACACCAACTATGATACTTAATTCACTAGCCCCTTGATTAATCATTCGAATGTTGATGTCATTAGCTGCTAAAGCTGAAAATACCATGGCCGCTACCCCTGGAGTGTGATTCATTGCTTGTCCAACAATGGCAATCATGGCTATTTCTGACTTCTCCATTTTCATGCTATCAGGTCGACAGGTCTCATTGATGTCACCTAAGATTTTTTCGTGCTTTCCCTTAAGCTCTGTATCATCAATAATAATACTTAGACCATCAATCCCGCTCGGCATATGCTCAAAGCTTATGTCGTTTGCCTCAAGAACGCTTAAGATTTTGCGAACAAAACCAATTTGTTGATTCATCATTCTCTTTTCAATAGTAATGACGGTAAAGTTTTTTCGTCCGGCAATACCGGTAACTATACCTCTACTTTTTGAAGACATATCAGCAACTATGTAAGTACCGGGATCCTCTGGTTCATTTGTGTTACGAATATTAGTGGTGATTCCAGTTTCTTGGATTGGAAACATCGCTTCTTCGTGAAAAACATTGGCTCCCATGTAGCTAAGTTCACGTAACTCACGGTAAGTCACTGTCATTATTTTTTTAGCTACACTTACTACTCTTGGGTCAGTCATGCGTAGTCCAGATACATCAGTCCAATTTTCATAAACACTGGCCCTAACTGCGCTAGCTATAATGGCACCAGTAACATCAGAGCCACCTCGTGAAAAAGTTTTTACTGAGCCGTTAGGTAAGGAACCATAGAATCCGGGAATAACCGCTACTTTCCCCGAAAGTATCTTTTGAATTAAATCTTCATTTTTTTGATACTTACCATTTTCATCAAAGGAAATACAAGTAGTTGGATCAATAAATTCAAAGTTAAGAGCAAGAGCAATAATTTTACCGTTAAGATATTCGCCACGGCTAGCTGCGTAATCAGCTGAAGCTCCTAACTTTATACTTTTCGCAATTTCTCGCATTTCATGTTTAAGATCAAATTTCACTTCTAATCCATGGATTATTTCTGAAAAGCGATCGTAAATAATTTTTTTAATTCCCGAAGCTGGGATGTTAAGTTCATTAAGTTTATGCCACTCCAAAAGAAGATCGGTGATTTTCTGGTCGGTGCCATGTCTTTTCCCTGGCGCCGAAACAACGATGTATTTACGTGCGGAATCTGATTGAACAATCTTGAGAACCTTCTTGATTTGTTCTTGATCAGATAATGAAGTGCCACCAAATTTTGCAACTTTAATTTCCATCACGTCCTCCTATTTAATTGTCAAAGTTTACAAATTTCCTGTTCGATAGTACCTAATTATTTAGATATGTCTAGGGTCTTTGAATTTTGGTAAGAAAAAAGGACTGCATAGCAGCCCTTTGTTTTTAAAGGATTAATCGGCAATTCCACCGATTAATGTACGTTTTCGAGTATCCCCCGAGGATTCTATAAATGAAATTGGATCGTAGATGGATATTGTTAATTTATCTATATTGATAACATACCTCATCCCTGCTATCCGTACAATATATTTGATTAGTTTATGGTGTTCATCTTTTTTCTCCACTAATACTAATTCCGTTTTCTCGCGAGTCAACTCTTTTGCTACCTGGGCTATTCTGTATGAATTTGAATTTTCGCTTAATAGCTTAAGTAAGGTCTCTAACTCCTCAAAATCATAATCGTTTAATAAGCGTTTTGATTTACAATTTCTTGTCTCCTTTTCAGTCTTAGGAACTTTTGGTTTTAGGAGCTTAAATTTAGGTAGTTGTTGTGCTTTGATTTTTTTCCTGATCCTAATGGTTACTCCAACACGACTGGTGTCCGTCTCTGTTAAAATCATCGATCAATCCTTTTTTTGAATTTGGAAATAACTAACTGCCGATAAAATATTATAACATTTTTGGGAAAAGTAAATATAACACAAGTATTTTGCTTGAGGAGTATTGGGAGAGGTCGCAGTAGAAAATGCCCGGCGCCGAAGGCGCCGGGCATTTTCTCTATCTACATCCTAAAAATGTGGTACCATGCAGACAGTAATGATTGTTCATTATTTTTTGTTCGTTCATAATTTAAAATGGAGGTTAAAATGGATTTATTATATGGTCTCTTGGGGCAATTACCTTGGTGGATGTATGTCTTAATTACATTATTTCTAACTCATATCACTATTGTTTCAGTAACTCTATATCTTCATCGCAGTAAAACTCATGGTTCTGTGGAATTTCATCCTTCAGTACAGCATTTCTTCCGGTTTTGGCTCTGGCTAACTACCGGTATGAAAACTCACGAATGGGTAGCTGTTCATCGCAAGCATCACGATAAATGTGAGACGGTAGATGATCCGCATAGCCCTCAACAGCTTGGTATTATAAAACTGTTAACTCATGGTGCTAGATTGTATAAGCAGGCTTTGAAGGATAAAGAGATATTAGTATATGTCCAAGGTAATTTGGCCAAAGGTTTGCCTGATGATTGGATTGAACACAATCTTTATTCAAAACATCCGTGGCTAGGTTTGACTCTATTGGGTTTGGTGCAAACAATTATTTTTGGTTGGCCCGGCTTAATTATTTTTGGTATTCAAGCGTTTTGGATACCAATCATGGCGGCTGGAGTCATTAATGGTTTGGGGCATTACAAATTTCTAAGTTATCGTAATGCCGAAACACCAGACGCTTCGCAAAATCTGTTACCTTTTGGGATTTTGATTGGTGGAGAAGAGTTGCATAATAATCATCACGCCTATCAAACTTCACCCAGGCTTGCTCTAAAATGGTGGGAATTTGATATTGGTTGGTTAGATATCAAAATTTTACAATCCTTGGGTCTGGCTAAATTTGATCCTAAAAAAGTGGCCTACTTACCAAAATTCTCTTCTGATAAAGAACATTTGAGTAAAGATGACTGGTTGAGATTGTTTCAACAGCATTCTTATTACATTGGAATGAAGTTTAATAATTGTTTGGTATCGAATCAATCATTTGCTGATGATGGAGGAATTGGATCTTTGATTGAGCAGTTTCAATATTGGTTGGAATTTCCGACTGAAGCCACTGCTTTTGAGTTATACCATTGGGTGATGAAAGTTGATCAATATGGTTATTTAGAGCTCCAGCAATTTGCCAAGTGGTTTCGAGGTTTGCATTATGGTAATGAGATCACTTAGTTTTTTGTTTAATTTTAGCCCGACAGCTTCGCTGTCGGGCTTTTTCTCTTCCCTAAAAACATTTTCTGTGTCTTGATACAAGTAATTTTCCTCAATCACAATTAATCCACCTCTTTATACAGACTTTATACAGAGGTTATGAACAAGAGGTGTGGATAGTTAAACGCTTATTTGTCAATAATTATTGAAAAGTTTTCCCCAGAATTAGTATTTTTCAATTGGATATTTTGGCAAATTTGGCACTTTTAGGAGTTTGTGGTCATACGTTTTAAACTATTGACAGAGGTGGCGAAAGACCCGAACCATTAAGCCTTTTGCTTCTCGCGTTTTTAAAAATTAAATGTGGTGATTATAAATTTTAATTTTATTGCTTTATGAAAGGAATTATTAAAGGGGTAGGGATGATAGTTTTTGCTGGGGCTGTGGTGGCCGGCGGAACTGGCGCTTTCTTCAGTGACACGGAGACTTCAACAGCTAACGTGTTTACGGCAGGAGCGATTGATCTGAAGGTTGATAGCGTGGCCCATATTAATGGATTAGTTTGTTTTGACGATGGACAAGTTAGTCAATGGCTACCAGAAACAGTAGTAACTTGGAACGCTTCTAGTTCAGTTAATGAACTAACGGGCGATGCCGCAGCTGCAATTATTGTTTACAACACCGCCAACCCAGCCAATGTGCCACAAGCTGGTACTGCTTGTGAAGGTACTTGGGCTCTGACCGATCTTGGCCCAACTCATACTTTCTTCGATTATGGTGACCTAAAGCCGGGAGATAATGGTGAAAACACACTATCTCTACATGTAGTCAATAATGACGCTTACATGTGCGCTACTATCAGTAATGTAGAGTCAGCTGACAATACTCAAACCGAACCAGAATCTGTGGTTGATGTAAACGGTACAACTACCGGTGAACTAGACCAAGAACTAAGCTTCTTTATTTGGGAAGATGATGGCGATAATATCTTTGAAACTGGAGAGCAAGTTTTGGCCAATGATGAAGATGGTGTAGGAATTGCTGGAACCTATCCACTTTTCACACCACAAACTGGTGCTATTCAAGCTCTTGAAACGACATATGTAGGAGTTTACTGGTGCTACGGTGATCTAACTGTTACTGGTACAACTCTTTCATGTAGTGGAGAATCAGTTACAAACCTAAGTCAAACTGACTCACTTAAAGCTGATATCAGCTTCTACATCGAACAAGCTCGAAACAACGAAAACTTCCGTTGTCCTGGCGTGGTTGAAGAACCAGAACCAGTAGCAACTACTACTCTTACACTAGCTAAGACAGTTACACCTGCAGAAGTTATTGCAGATTCAGCGTTTACACTAACAGCAACAGGTTCATCAACCATTTCTGGAATTGAAGGTGCTCTTTCTGTTACCAATGCTGTAGTGTTGCCAGGAGTCTACACTCTAGGTGAATTACCAGCTGGACCTGGTGGGGAAGTGTTGACTTGGTCATGTACTGGAAATGCTACACCTGAAGTTGGTAGTCAAGTTACCATCGCTCTTGGCGAAGCTGTGACTTGTGAAGCAACCAATACCTACACTACTTAATAAATCCGTATAAGATAATCTTATTTAGCCGTTCTAAATCTCAGTTTCTGGGATTTAGCGGGCTGAAGGGGATCAGCGTGATTGTTATTAAAAAGTTTATCAAGTTCTGATTTTAATAAATATTATATGCAACGAATTTTCCTAAGCGTAGCTTTGATTGTAGTGGCTGGTGGGTCGGTCGCTTTTGGAGTAACCAAAGCCTTTTTCTCCGATAGTGAGACTTCAGTCGCCAACGTCTTTACTGCGGGAGCGATTGATCTAAAGATTGATAATGAGAGTTATTATAATGGTGTTTTAAATGCTTCTACGACCTGGGAGCAAAAAGATCTGACTATTGAAAAGTTTTTTGATTTTGGTGATTTGAAGCCAAGTGATTATGGTGAAGATACTATTTCGATTCATGTCGACAACAATGATTCCTTTGTCTGTGCTGATGTAACCTTAACCTCCAATAATGAAAACGGCCAAACTGAGCCGGAAGCAGAAGTAGATAACACCGCTGGAGAAAATGAGGGTGAATTAGCTTCATTAGTAAACTTCATTTGGTGGGCAGATGATGGCGATAATGTGCTAGAGGATGATGAGACGGTTATCTCTGGTCCTGGAGCCATCGGGGCTCTGACTTTGAATGAAGCTCATACAATCACGCTCGCTGATTCCGAAACTAATATTTGGAACGAAAATAATGAGGGTGGACCACTCGCAGGTAGTGAAACTATGTATATTGGTAAGGCTTGGTGTTTTGGCGAAATGGGTACAGATCCATTAACTCAAGATAATTCTAGTGTGAACCGCGCTCCCAACTTAGATAACAACAATGATCAGGAAATCGGTACTCCAGAAGACGGTGGTGTGACTTGTAACGGTTCACTGCTTGGAAATGAAAGCCAAACCGACTCACTGACCGCAGATGTACAATTTATTGCAACTCAAGCTCGTCATAATGCTGACTTTAAGTGTAATTCTGAGCCAGTTTTCACCGCTTGTACTTTGCCAGTTCAAACCTACGCTAGCAGTGTTGTGACTTCTAGTCAGGGAGTGCGAAAGAATGGTACTCCAGTAACAGCTGACCGAACAAATCCTAGTTTTGTTCTTGGTGCACCACAGAGTATGGGAACACCATTTGATAGTCCGGTGGTAGCCAACAGTTTCTTTAGTTTAGGTTTCAATTCTAGTACCACGATTGTTGAAGGTGGCTCTATTGTCCTAGAATTTGGAAGTGGTTATATCGTAGATGGTCCAGGAAACGATTTGCGAGCTTGGGAGGTGACAGGAGGAACTAGTTATCCAACTGAAAAGATAAAAATTGAAGTTAGTCAGAATGGAACTAATTGGTTCTTGGTAACCGCAAGTGCCGACAGGGATACTGAGGCAGATTTAGCTTCTTCAGGTCTAGCTTGGGCAAAGTATGTGCGAATTACCGATGTGTCTCCTCGAGCACCGTTTGAGGCAACAGCCGATGGTTATGATCTTGATGCCGTGAGCGCCCTAAATTGTGGAGTATTGCAGGATTAAGGATTAGAAAAAGGCGGTTAATTTAAAATTTCATTCATGCCAAAAACTTTCTACCACAGAGGAATCAAGATCACGCTAGTCTTAGCAGTGCTAGGATTCCTGCTGGTAGTTTTGGTGGCGAATGGAGCTGGAACTGGTTATACCTTTGCTACAAAAAATGGCCAAGGACAAAGTGGCTTGGAATTAAAAGTTGATAGCAAAGCCGTTTACAACGGAGTTTCACAACCGGCTTTAAGTTGGAAATTGAAAGACTTAGTGCCAGGTGTCGATCATTTCTTTAATTTTGACGACATCAAACCAGGAGATATGGGACGACATAATATAAGTCTTCATGTGAAGAAAAATCCAGCTTATATTTGTCTTGATTTCAACAATCTACAGGACTTTGAAAACGGAATGAACGAACCAGAATCAATTGTTGATAATTTACCGAGTGGTGAATTATCACAAAATCTTGAGTTTTTCGCTTGGCGTGATGACGGCGATAATGTGTTTGAGAAAAATGAAAAAGTGATCTTCGGTGGCAGTGCCACCGAAACAGCCAGTACCCTTTTAAGCAGTACCACATATGCTGTGGCCGATGCTAACACTGGTAATTCCTGTGCTGTTAATTCTACTAATTATGTTGGAATTATTTGGTGTGCAGGAGATTTGCAGGTTAATTTGAGTAACGCTAATGTGAGTTGTGATGGGTCTGGTTTGGGAAATGTGATGCAAACAGACTCAATGACTGTAGATGTGGTGCTACGAGCAGTACAAGCCAATTCAAATCAAGGATTTAAGTGTAAAAAGGAAGTAAAACCGCCAAAGCCAAAACCAGAGTGTAAAGATAAAAAAGGAAAGAACTGTGAGCCAAAAGGGAATAATGGACACGGTAATGATAATGACCATAACGATAACTCCAATCCTGGACACTCAAATAATGAAGATGACTATACCGATGATGATGGTTTGCCTTCAGGTCAAATCGAAAGTGATCGTTTTTATCGAGTGTCTGAAACCAGAACTTTGTCTGAAAGGCTGAGAGATAATGTTCGTAATACTATTAGTAGAGTAACTGGTAGAAATAGCTAGTATGAAAAAAATATTCAATTTCATTCTCTATAGTTTCTATGCTCTAATCCTGGCGGCACTGGTGGTACTTTTCTTTGCCCCACCAGTTCCGGGACTTGGTGAATTTGAAGTGAAGATTGTTAAGTCTGGATCGATGGAACCAGCCATTATGACTGGTGCGGTGGTGGTAGTGCAAGCGGCGCCTGTTTACGGAGTTGGAGACGTGATTACATTCTCTAGTCGCGATAGTGATGTTCCAACTACTCATCGCATTATAGGTACCGAAATGTCTGAGGGGAAAGAATATTTTGTCACCAAAGGTGACGCCAACGAAGAGCGTGATGCCAATTTGGTTTCTGTCCGTGATATTTTGGGTAAGGTAATGGTAGATGTTCCTTACCTTGGTTTTGTGTTGGATTTTGCTCGACAACCAGCTGGTTTTGCTTTGTTGATTGGTTTGCCTGCACTCCTAATTATTATTGATGAATTAGATAATATTGGGCGGGAGGTGAGACGAGTGCGTAAAATGAAAATTACTAAGGAAATGATTATGCCTTTGGTAATTGCGCCGTATCAACCAAATCCATTAAATTTAGCTACTTTAAATATGCCAACCGTGGCGGTGAAAAAGCCATTAGTTACTGCTCAAGTGAGAATGATGGATATTAAGCCAAAGGTGCAGAAAGTGGAAAATCCGGCTTTGCAACTAAAAAATAAATCACCAATGTTTGCTGCTAATCATGATATTAAATCAAGATTTGTGGTGGCTACAGCTGGTTTTGTGATGATAATTACTTTATTGGGGCAGACCGGAGTCGGATATTCTTTAGCTTATCCAGCCGATGTTGAAGCTAGTGTTGATAATCATCTAAAAGCCCAAGCTTTGGATTTTACTATTAGTCCAGAACTAGCCAGTTTTTCTATCCTTGACGGTGAATTTAGTGGAGAAGATGGAGTTGAAGTAAATATCAATGATGGCGAAAATAATTTTAATTATGCTGTGTCAATGAACTTTGCTAGTGGTACTGTTGCACTTTGTGATGATATTTTAGTGAGTGCGGATTCACCATTATCATTTTCTGGGTCTTTATCTAGTTTGACTGGGAACAATGTTGCTTTCTTGAATCCTTGGTCTTTAAATTTTTCATTGGCTGAAGCGAGTGAGTATAATTCTGGTGATACTTGTACTATAAATCTAATCATGGAGGGTTATGCTGGTAATAGTGAAGATCAGGGTTATGTTGATGCAGAAACTATAGTGCTAACCTTTGTAGCCAACAAGACCTTAATCCCAGCTCCACAGGCTGACTTCACTAATCTTGTGACCAAATCAGAACCGCTAGAAGACTCTGGTAAGTCAGTAGAGCAAGTAGAAACAGTTATTGAAGATAATTCAGCACCAGCACCAGAAACTATAGACGAACCAGTTGGTAATGAAGTTGATGATACGGAGAATGAATCGGTAGAATCTGATGGGGTTGAAGAGGCAGAAAATCAGTTGGAGACAACTACGGAAGAAGAAAGTGATAATGAAAATCAGCCAGAGACAGAGCCTGAAGTATAGGTTTGATCAATAAAAATAAAACCCCAACTTACTATTGAATAATAAGTTGGGGTTTTTGGAAAAGCTATTGGATGATGCCAAATTTTGTATTGGTAAACATCATTAATGTTTTGTCAAAAAAAGCCTTAATTTCACAGTAGACAATGCCTACTCGAAATAACAATCGTGTCATTCCATTGGCACTTATCTCCGGTTCTTGAACTTCAGTAAGTTGTCCCGGTGTGTAGTTTTCTTTACCTAGGTCTCTGCACAGGTGAGTGCTTAATTCTAGAGCCATATTAGCTACTAAAGTTCTAAATGACTCATTGCATATAACCCAACCTTCTTTATTTAAAGCTTTCTTAACACAAAATCCGTGTGTCATTTTAACCACTCCTCGTTGTTGTTTAAAGTACTTTTACAGAATTAATCTGCTGGAATAATTTACAACAAATATTTGTATTTGTAAATACTTTTATATAAAAACCGACAATCTAATCTAAGATTGTCGGCGTAGAGCTATGTTTTAATATGTGATTTTTGGATAATTTCATCCAAGCCCATCTCGGGATTGTTTGGTATTATCACGATAAGACTGTGACAAAGATGTACTATGCATTTGTAAATTCTCGTTTTAGCCTTCCTGTCTATGGTAAAATTTTTTATCACTATATCTGTATCATTTATTGTGGAGAGAAAACTTTTTCCAATTTCTCGACAGTGCTTTCTTATTACTCCGCCCAAAATACTAAGTGGATCATTTTCGTAATTGGACACCATATTAACCATGTAACGTCTCCTGTGAAATTTACCCTAGAGTAAATATTACCCTAGCCGAATATTGTACTACTATTTTATGGGTTTGTGAACTGAAAATAAAGGTAATTGACTTGCTAGTACGCACCGAAATACGTACTCACCTTGAAATTAACGTCATGGTCTACCGACTGACTAAAATCGGCATAAGAATGAATAGCTCATTTTCAAAAGCTAGCCCCCTGTCATACAGAGTTAACGTGGTTTGATTTCGGTTATTTCACCGGTAATTAAATTAATTCTATAGTCACGAAGAACTGGAGTTCTTTCAAGAACATCACTTGAAAAATCCCATTTATATATGTATATACCTATAATTTTCTTATCAACGGAATTATTGATAGTTACAATCCCTCCTTCTCTTCGATACACATCACCAGCCAAAGAATATCCCTCCTTCAACCTATACTTATGCAACACTTCACCAGTATTTCCCGAAAGAACAATCAATTCATTGAACAGATCGGGTGTAGCGATTAAACAATTATATCTAAGTAAATATCCTGAGGGTTCTCCAGTTAAACCGTACTTCTCACACGCCTCATTACTAACCTCTGGTTCTAGATATTTAATCACAAAAGTAGAACTAGAATTGTTAGATCTTATTTCTTCCGTATGAATTGGAAGATTCTTCACCTCCAACTCTGGATTACCATCTTCCACTCTTTTCATACCTTCCACTTCCATGGTGGGGTTCCAGTCCGGTAGAGCTTGGAGTGAAGCGAGGGTTAGGGGTGAAGGAACAGAAGAAATAGCACTTGTAGTAGCCACATTAGTATCAACCACAGGTTCAATGACTGACTGTTTGTCACTCCAAATTACTAAACCGACCACAATAATGGCAAGTAATAGTAATATAGTTATAAATAATGTCTTTTTCATAAAACGTACCGTACCACACAACAAACAAAAAGAAAACCCTAAATCACATTGTGATTTAGGGTTTTAAAGAACCAAAAAAGAACTACTAAATTAAACTACAAAGAAAGCCATTCTTGACTACCACCAAACCAAACTCCTTCGATACCAACATATATTTCAGTTCCGAACTGATCACTTTCTGCAATAATAGAACCGTTTGCATTATAGGTAAAAGTAAAATTATTACGCGAGGCTTCAGTACCGTAATATTCTACCGTATCATAGTCACCACCACCGTTATAGGTGTCATTGCCAATACTACCGACAAAATGATCATTACCAGCACCGCCAGCAAACATATCTATGTCTGAAGAACCATAGAGAACATCACCGGTTTCTTTCCCTAAGACAACATTGGTATTTAAATCTCTACATACAAACTACTAATCAAAAAAAGTGACTTTACTAACATAGTCTTCGTCACTACCAATCCATTCACTTTTATCTAATATTCTTTTCTGTTTTAGACTATATTGCTCTACTCGATATCCCGTTTTTTGATATTCTTTTTTATCAAAATAATAAACATAGAAAAGTAAAACGTCATCGCTCAACCATTTATTTTCCACCTTGCAACCAATATCACATTCTGAGGTCAAAGTTTCGTTCGGTAGTGCCTCATAAATAACTCTATATGTATCAGTTTCGAAGTTAAGTAAAACTAAAATTTTTCCACTCTCAACCGAATAAGGTGAGTTCGGGTTTGTTAGTATTCCATTCATATCATGATGATATTTTGAAATCGCAAGCTCCGTGAAAGAGCCTGTCTCCAAAGAATAAGAATACAACGGATTAGAAGATGACCCACCAACTCCATACCTATTTTTACCAATAATTATTGAATTATTTTTACTAGAAAAATACATTGGATTAAAAATAATATCATCTGGATTTTCTGTAATATTAAAACCCTGCTTATTTAACTCAACTATAATATCTTCTACTAACACGGTAAGATGACCGTTGTTTACAACTACTATTGAATAATTATTGGAGTAAAGTATCCCTACTTTATAATTATTTGTTTCACTGTTTGAACAAACCAAAAATGTAGTGTCATCAATATTCAATATTGGATATTCTTTAAGTCTGGTCTCAAAATTAGAAAAAATAAAAACACTATCCGTTTTTGGTAAAAAAGCTAGAGCCGGAAAACCATCTTTATCATGACATCTTGAGTCATTTTCATCATCTACAAAAATCATTTTTTGACCAGTTTTAAAAGACAGACCTTCAGTAGTGGTCGCAACATTCTCTACAAAAATCATTTTTTGACCAGTTTTAAAAGACAGACCTTCAGTAGTGGTCGCAACATTATTAACTATTGGCTCAACCGATACTTTTTTATCATTTAAAATCACTAGTCCGACCACTATGGCAGTTAGTAGTAATAATATAGTTATAAATAATGTCTTTTTCATAAAACGTACCGTACCACAGAATAAGTAAAAAGAAAACCCTAAATCACATTGTGATTTAGGGTTTTAAAGAACCAAAAAAGGACTACTAAATTAAACTACAAAGAAAGCCACTCTTGACTACCATCAAACCATACACCTTGAATACTGACATAGGTTTCAGTGCCAAAATAATCACTCTTGGCTGTAATGGTGCCATTGGGATTTTGTGTGAAGACAAAATTATCACGAGAAGCATAGGCGCCATAATATTCTACCGTGTCATCACCATCACCACCGTTGTATACATCATTGCCAATACTGCCGACAAAATGATCATTACCAGCTCCACCAGCAAACATATCTATGTCTGAAGAACCATAGAGAACATCACCGGTTTCTTTCCCTAAGACAACATTGGTATTTAAAGGTTTTAGGAGATCAGCTTTGGTGTACCATTTCCATTCTCCTTCAAACCAAACCCCTTCGACGTCTTTTAGGATGTCAAAACCGAATTTGGCACTGTCGAGATTGATTGAGCTATCGGGGTTTTGAGTAACAGCAAAATTGCTTCGCCATGACCCAATACCGACATAATCAATCTGATCATCATAATGGTCACCACCGTAATAGACAGTATCACTATCAGTACCAGAAAAGTAATCTTTACCATCAGTTCCCATAATTACATTATCTGGAACTATAAAATTACCACTGGCACCGAAAGGTTTATATCCAAGTTGCGATGGTTCTACATTTGGATTTGGACCAGATGGAAAACCATTTTGGCTTGGATTGAAGCCGATGATGTATACAGGTGATATGGAAACACCACCTTCTCGAGGTGAATCAAGAGGATCAGATTTTGATATATTACCAACATTACTAGCAATTTTATATCCATCTGGTTCATAGTAGCCAGTTGCATAGGTCGCATGTATATGCTTCCCAATAGCAAAACCACTATTTCCCACAATACCAAGTGGTGTACCAACATCAACATGATCACCTACTGAATCTGGACCCGTTGTAGAAATAATGGATCCAGCTTTAGCATGAGCGTAAGTAACATACACTTGATAATCCCCACCATTTATCTTAGCTGGTTTATCCAACAGGATAGTAATAGAGTTACCAAAACTTCCTGGGCCCTCTCCGGTCGTATTATCTGCAATTGAAATAATTTTTCCTGGAGCTTGAGCATAGAAATATGTCTCTGTCCCTGATTCTGCTAACCATTTATCTCTCAAAGAATAATCGATAGCCACCTCAGCAATACCAACAGATTTTTCCCCAAGATGATTAATAATATTCTTAGTAAAATGACTAATCATATCTCCAGTTCCATCACTCATACCTTGTGATACATACCAATCATGATCAGCATAAGAAAGTGAAATCAAAGGCTGAGCAATAACTACCCTACCATCAACATAATCACCAACTCTCAACCCTAAACCATCAGTGTCATTTACTTCCTCTGTAGTCCAGTCAATTGGATCGGTAGCCACTTGATCAGAATCTACCCTAGACTGCAAACGCAAACCAATATTGATTTGCTTTTGAGTTAGAGTAAATAGCGGTAATTCTTCCTGATTTGCATAAGCTGAACTACCAGCAAACCAAGTGATGGCGTTTTTGACACCACTTGATAATAGACCGAAAACATCTAAAGTTTTACCAACATTAGATAATTCCTTATTGCCAGCAATAATTGCTACTGCCGAACTCGTCCCCACCTCAGATTCGAGATTGAGAAAAGCTTGTTTGTGACTTTCCAACATTGTTGCTGTTAGTGGTGTCACAGTTGGTGGTGGCGGCTCTACCCAAGTTGATACATCTTTGATATTAATGATGACACTGCCCACACCTAGTGTTGCACCAAATACAGTTGGGGCTTCGATACGCAGTTCAAACGCTTCATATTCCCAATCCTCTGGATCAGGGTTTTGATTTATTTGTACAGGAATATCCACCCTTGTCTGACCTGCTTGAATGGTAAATAATTTATCTATCAAACCATCATAGTCACCAGCTTCACCAAGATAATTAGCTTGTTGATACGTACCGAAATACGTACTAACCTTAAAGGTAACATCATGGTCTACTGGATCACTAAGCTCGGCATAAGAGTGAGTAGACTCATTTTCAAATGCTAAACCACCATCGTAGAGGGTGAGAATTGGTAGAGTGGGTGGTGGAGGCGGTGTTGCCACATCTATGATAGTCACCACATCACTTATTTGTCCAGCCAATACTCCGTTTGGAATAGAAGTTGCTTCAATCCTGATTTCCGTTGACTCATACTTCCAGTCATTTGGATCATCATTTTGATAAGTGAGAAATGGTACATAAGCCTTGGTTTGACCAGCTGGTATGGTTACCAATTGATCTACCAAACCTTTATAGTCTTTACCCTCACCTAAGTAATTTGCTTGTTTGTAGGTACCGAAGTAGGTTGAGACTTTCACCGTCACTGCAAAATTAACCGCATGACTAAGTTCAATATATGAATTTGTAGTCTGGCCTTCATCTACCCACAATCCATGAATACTTAAGACTGGATCACTCGCGTTGATTTTGATATTCGCATCATCATCTCCGATTATAACTGGAGTAATATAAGACAACGAGAAATACAATCTCTCCGACAATTCACTCACAATATCATTACTGATACTGTATGGAATCTTTAGAGTTTTTACTCCTGGATTAAACTTCAACAATACTTGACGTGTGTCAGGTAGGTAAACTATACTCGCCCCAGCTACATACGGGTTAAAGATAACATCGTCAGTCTCTGCTGAACTTCTTGACCAATCTTCATCGACCACCACTAAAGTAGTACCAGTCAAATCTCCTGTACGATTAACGACAAGATAGACGTTTCCACCTCCTTCATCAACCACTAGATTACTACCGAAAGCAACCGTTGTTGCCATAATAACCTCCTTCTTTATTTAATTGAAAAAGAACTTAGACAGAATGTCGTAAGTCCGAAGGCAGAGTACTGTGGTTTGGGGGAATGTGCAAGAGTGGAGGGGTGATATCTAGTGCTATAATTTTAGACAATGATTACTCATCAGGACAAAATTAGTATGGCTCTCACTTTTAGTGTGGGGGTTGTGGCGGGAGTATATTTTTATTTTACTGGTTTCTCCTTTGAATTTGGGGGAAGTGTTCCAGAAAAAGATTTTTATGAGGATTTTGTAGTTGAGGGGCAAGCTTATGGAAGTTGCGAAATGAAAGGTTGTATGTCTTTTCAATTATTGGCTGATGGTTCTTATCGTATGGTTTCCTCTGAATCTAGAGTGGGTGAGGTGGCTAAAAATGGAGTGATCAGTCTCGATCTTCGTAGCGAACTAATGAAAAATCTTGAGAGTAAAACCTTAACTAAACAATCTAAAACTAATTCAATAACCAATTGTGCTTCTGACGAAGGTGGTACCGATTATAATTTTGTCATTACTAAAGATGGTGAAAAGTACGAATTAGACACTTGTGGTACTAATGTTGATTTTAATAGTCAGGCTTGGCTGAGTCTTGCCAAACTCTGGAATTATTTTGAAACTTTATAGTGATGAAATATCCAAAGTACTTTACCGTAGTAAAAAGGGTGGAGGACGCTTCACATATCTAAGTTTTTACTTAAATTAGAATTGGATAAACTATGAAATCAAAATCATTGTTGATTGCTGTAGCAGCCTTTGCGGTGACGGCCACTGGTGTGCAGGCTCACGTAGGAATAGGACAATTGAGTCGGGCTGGCTTTACCACTAATCAAATTGAAGCTTTTTCGGAAGCTAGGGAATTAAGGGCTAAAGGTGAAGTTGAAAAGGCACGAGATGTGCTTCTGGATGCTGGAGTTGATGAAAAAAAACTCAATACGTTGCGAAAAATATCTCATCGTACTCATTACAAGTCTCATCATTGGCTTGAATTGACCGATGAGCAACGCGACGCTCTTAGGGTCGCCAGACAGTCTAACGACCATGAAACTGTTCAGGCGATACTAGACGAGGTGGGAATGGTAAAATAGTCGTTAATAAATATTTTGCCATTTAGTCTATTAAAAAAATAAACGGTGCGCCCCTTTGGGGCGCACCGTTTATTTGTTATGATTAAATTATCATGCCCCAACTTCTATTTACTATTTTTTCTTTTGTCATTTTAACGCTACCGGCTCTAACCTTGGCCTATAATCCATTACTAAATGAAGTAACGGTCCCTTACGAAGTAAAAACCATCAGTGAAATAAATGTTCAAACTGAGCATCTTGGTGAACTAAAAGGCGAGCCACATATGTATGAATTTGCAGTCGGTGAAGCAACCAATCTAAAAATGGCTTTAATGCAATTAGATTCTGATACTATCGTTCCGTTATCTCTAATTGTAGTAAGACAAAATGAAGATCGAGGTGGTGTTTCAGAGGTCGGTCGATTAAATGGCAGTAATACCGATTGGCAGGTGGTTGAGGACTCAGTTTTGGGGTTAGCTTTTAACAAAAGTGAAGTTTTTGTAGCGGAGCTCAAGACGGGGATTTATCGAGTGGAAGTTAGTACTCCAGAGAATTATGGAAAGTATGTATTGGTAATCGGCGATCAGTCAGTAAACAAAGGATACTTAGCTACTCTTTCTGATATCTATACTTTCCAAACTTTCTTCAATGGTTCAACTTTTTCGATGTTGGGATCTAGCTATGTGTATTATCCAATAGGTATAACAATAACTATTTTAGCTTTCTACTTTACTTGGCGACAACGTAATAAGATTAAAGGAATCAGTCATGCTTAAATTTTTGATAATCGTAGCTTTTGTAGCAGTTTTTGCTTGGTATGCCAATCAGGCTTTTTTGGGAAAATTATGAAAGCCCAAGTTTGGTACGTTTATATATTAAAATGTGCTGACAGTACTCTTTATACTGGTATCACAACTGATTTAATAAGACGACTAGAGGAACATAATCAGACTAGAGTGGGTGCTAAATATACCAAAATCCGCCGTCCGGTGCGCTTGGTTTATCAAGAAATTTATAAAAATCGATCCGAATCCAGTAAACGCGAAGCGGAGATAAAAAAACTCTCCCGATCCGAAAAACAACGCTTATTTCTTTGACAAAACCCCTTTTTATCTGTATTCTAGTGACACTTTTGGGCGCTCGCTTTTAGCATGTGTGCCTTTCTCGTCTTTTGGATGGGTTAAATGAGTGTTTAATTTTTATAATTTTTAAAAAGTTTTATGTCACAAGAAATTCGTAATATTGCTATTATTGCCCACGTAGACCATGGGAAAACCACACTAACCGACGCTCTGATGGAGCAGACTGGAGCCCGTGATGGCTCAGCTTCAATGGATAGTAACGCTCTTGAGCAAGAGCGTGGTATTACGATTTATGCCAAAAATACTTCAGTAGAATACAAGGGTACCAAGATCAATATTGTTGATACTCCTGGTCACGCGGACTTCGGTTCTGAAGTAGAGCGTGTACTACGTTCGATTGACTCAGTACTTCTTGTGGTTGATGCTCAGGAAGGTCCGATGCCACAAACTCGTTTTGTGTTAAAGAAGTCACTAGAGCTAGGTCTTAAGCCAATCGTGGTAATCAATAAGATCGACAAACCAGCCGCTGACCCAGATCGTACTGAAGAGCAAGTTTTGGAACTCTTTCTTGAGCTTGGCGCCGACGATGCACAGTCAGACTTTACCGTGGTGTACGCAATTGGTCGTGAAGGCGTGGCAAAACGCAAAATGTCAGATGAAATGAAAGATTTATCACCACTCTTAGATGTGATTCTTGAACAAGTACCCCCAGCGCGTGGTTATGTAGCTGGAGAAGCTCTGCGAGCACAGGTTTTCAACCTTGGTTATGATAATTTCCTCGGTCGTTTGGCGGTAGCGCGTATTTATGAAGGATCAGTGAAGGCTAATCAGCCATTATTTATCAAGCATCCTGGAGCTGAAACAACAAAAGGTAAGGTAGTAAAATTATCAACCTTTAAGGGTATCCAAAAGGCGGAAACCCCAGAAGCTTTTGCTGGAGATATTGTGATGATCGCTGGTTTTGCAGATATTAATATTGGTGATACTTTGACCGATAATGAAGGAGCGGAACCGCTACCTGCTATTGCGGTTGATGAACCAACCATTGCTTTGCAATTTATGCCCAACGCCTCTCCATTTGCCGGAAAGGAAGGAAAGTTTGTGACTTCACGTCAAATCCGTGAACGTCTTGAGAAAGAACTAGAAATAAACGTTGGTCTTCAAGTAGATTTTTCTAGTGGTGACAATTTTGAGGTGCGTGGACGTGGAGAAATGCATGTCGCTATCTTGCTCGAAAATATGCGCCGTGAGGGTTATGAAATGGCTGTGTCTCAACCACAAGTAATTGTTAAGGAAATTGAGGGTGTAAAATCAGAGCCATTTGAAGAAGTTACAGTAGATATTCCATCTGAATTCCAAGGAGCAGTAATCGAACGTTTGGGTAATCGAGCTTTTATCATGACCAATATGGTTATGCACGAAAACCAGGTGCGTTTGATTTTTGAAGGACCAACCCGTGGACTCTTGGGTTACAAGAACCAATTTATTGTTGATACAAAGGGTGAAGGAATTTTAGCTTCACGTGTACTTGGTTTTAGACCATATGCTGGTGAAATTAAAAAGCGTCAGGCTGGATCTATGATTTCTATGGTACAAGGAAAAGCACTTGCATTTGCGCTCTTTAGTTTGCAGGATCGTGGTCAGCTATATATTGGTGCTGGTACTGAAGTTTATGAAGGTATGGTTATTGGTAACACCTCAAAAGGCGAGGAAATGACAGTAAACCCAACTAAAGGTAAACAACTAACAAATATGCGCGCCTCAGGATCAGATGATGCTGTTGTGCTTGTGCCACCAAAGACCATTTCAATTGAAGTTGGGCTTGAGATTATGGCCGATGATGAATATTTGGAAATTACACCACAAAGTGTACGTTTACGAAAGGCTCAGTTGAAGGAAGGTGACCGAAAGAAAGGGAAGTAATTGATGAAAAAATAAATAAAAGCGGGCGGGACCTTCGGTCCCGCCCGCTTTTATTTATTTTTTCTCTAAAATTACCTCAATCCCAAACTCTTTAGTAGCGTATCCAATTCCTCGCCCACAATCTTTCGATACTGGTTTGGTTTTAAATTACCAAGTTCAATATTCATAATACGCACCCGCTTCAAGTTTTGTACTTGGTAGCCCAAAGCCGCGCACATGCGACGAATTTGGTGTTTCTTGCCTTCAGTCAAGGTTAGTCGAAAACGCTTGTCATTGCTTGAATTAGTTTTAACTTGAGTTGGTTTAGTTTGATAGCCTTCTATATTTACCCCTAAAGTCATAATCTTAGCAAAACTGGGAGTGATGTTTTTGTCTACTGTCACGTCATATTCTTTTTCGTGACTGGCTTCTGGGTCAAGTAAGGGGCCGGTTAGGCGTCCGTCATTGGTGATAATGATCAATCCTTCAGAAGCTTTGTCTAAACGGCCAATGGGGGAGAGATTGGTTAGGCCGTAGTCTTGTTTAAGACGAGTGGCAATATCAATCTCGTGTTCGTTCGGTGAGTGACTAATAACGCCCCGACCTTTGTAGTATGCTAAATAAAGATTCTTTTTGGTTTTCTCAGTCAATTCTACTTTATCACCGGCCTCAATCATTTGTCCTAAGACAGCAATCTTGCCATTAACCAAAACCTTTTTTTTACTAATCAAAGTATCAGCTTCTCGTCTCGAAGCGATTTTTTGGTCAGCTAAATATTTATTTATTCGTACACCTGAAGTCATTACCCACACTATGCAATAAATTAGGTAAAAATGCAAGATCTAACTAATAATTTCACCTTTTCGTGTATTTATGTCACCATATACAAAGGATTCAATTATGGATAAAAATCCGGTTCCACATATATCAGATGAAGAGATTGTTGGTATGACTTTGCGTGAGCGAAGTTCTTTCGGTTTTATTGTTGAACGTTACGAAGCGAAACTTGGGCGATATATAGAGCGTTTAGGGATAAAAAATAAAGAAGATCAACTGGATGTGCTTCAGGAAATTTTTATTAAAGCTTACAAAAATCTTAACAGTTTTGATAAGCAAATGTCTTTTTCGGCCTGGGTTTATCGTATTGCTCACAATGAGGCCATTAGTTGGTACCGGAAACATAATGTGCGTCCTGAAGGTCATTTGGTAGCTGACAGTTCCGAAATTTTGAATTTGATTAGATCAAAGGAAGAAACGCCTGATGTGGCGTTTGATCAAAATGTGAATGCTGAAGAACTTAATAAAGCTTTGTCAAAACTTGATGAAAAATATCGACAAATTTTAACTTTGCGGTATTTTGAACATTTAGAATATGATGAAATTTCCGATGTGTTGAAGATTCCAATTGGTTCGGTCGGGACTTTGATTCATCGCGGAAAGAAACAACTTTATAATGAATTAAATCAGGATTCTTTACGTATATGAAAAATATGGAGCACGATAAGAAAAATGAAGAGAAAGAACTGAAACAAACGGTACTTAATCGCCTGGAAAGCGAAAATATGTCGCCCACGTCTCGGTCTTGGTTTGTTTGGGCAGATTATTCGGCTTGGGGTTTGTGGTTCTTAGGTACTTTTATTGGCGCTTTAGCTATCGCTGTGACATTGTTTGTTGTCTCCTATCAACAGTATGCCTTTTATGAATTGACCCACGATAATTTGTTTACTTTTGTAGAGGACGCATTGCCATTTTTGTGGTTTATGGTTTTGACGGTCATGATTATATTTGCGGTTTATAACGTACGTCATACTAAGAGAGGTTACCGTTATCCTTTGTGGCAGGTTTTAGGTAGTAGTTTGATTTTGAGTTTTGCGGGTGGAGCGATTTTACATATGATTGGAGTTGGTTTTAATTTTGATAAGTGGCTTGGTGGTGCAGTCTCTGGTTATGAGTCACAAGAAAAAATGGAGGAACGTCTATGGCAAAGTCCTGAAAATGGGAGATTGGTAGGTAATTTTGTTAAACATGAAGACTTTTTTCCTTACGGTTTGATTTTTCTCGATGTGCAGGGGGTTGAGTGGCGTATTAATCTGACTGATTTACGCGAGGAAGAGCGATCTAGTTTAGAATCTGGAAGATCGGTTCGGATGATTGGGCAAGTCTTGACTGTAAATCCGCCTTACTTTCATGCTTGCGGTGTATTTCCTCGACTGTATGAGTTCAACTATAATAGCAATGAGTTAAGAGAACAAAGGAAAATGATTGAAGAACGCTTGTCTTATTTTTATATTAACGACGGATCAGGAGGTTTGAAAGTAGGGTCAAGTTTGTGTGCTGATATTGCTCCAATTCAACGTTTAAAAATTAGGCTCATAGACTAATTTTGCAACTATCCACAAATCTCTGTGTAAACAAATCAAGTCTAGAATTTATAATCATAGTTACATTCTGTCTACGACATTATTATTTTAAGTTTTAATTATGGTTTTATTGTTCGAGGCCAAAATTTTTAAATGGTCTTTGGGGATTTTGTCTTTGTTGGTTTTAGTTATTAGTTTAGTTGTTTTTCCTTTTCTTAAGGCTGAGGCCTCCGCAGTGTTGATGGAATTGGCAGAAAAGCGGATTCAGCAAGATAAACCCTTTGTTTCCGAATCAGTTGATTCTTTGTTGTATACAGATTTAACTTTTTCCTTTAGTTACGACGCTACTACACTTGATGGTTTTGCCACCAGTACTGGACAAGACAGTTTTTCTTATGGCTGGCAAATTGGTGGTGGTGACAAACAAATCCTTGGAACCGTCCTCGGTCTTTCCGGTAGCACGACAGACGAACATGGAGTAGTGAGTGTGATTTTACCTGAAACCGCTTCAGCGGCTGATTTAGTGTTATTTATTGAAGTTAGTGCTAATTCAACCTCAACTAGTGATAAAGTTGAAGTAAAAAATATTTCCCTTAGTGGTAATTTAAAAGAAAATCAAGAACCTGAGCCTGAGCCTGAGCCAGAGCCAGAGCCAGAGCCTGAACCGGAACTGCCTGATCTGTGTTTGAATTTGGAAGGTGTACAGGTTGAAATTCCTACCGGATATGAAAGTGATGCCTCGGGTAATTGTACAGAAATTGTGACTGAGCCCGCGCCGATAGATTTATGTGTTAATTTAGAAGGTAATCAAACAGTAGTACCAGAGGGGTATGTAAAAAATACTGAAGGTGATTGCGTGCCGATTCCTCCGCCTGTAGTTGATGTTTGTCCAAACATAGAAGGAGCGCAAAGTGAAGTTCCGACGAATTATAAGCACGACAATACAGGTAGTTGTGTTCCAATAGTAATAGAACCAGAACCAGAACCTGATCCTAAACCATCAGTTTGTCCACGTGGTTATGCGCGTTGGGTCAACAAATTTAACGGTGGAGCTGTTTGGCAGGCCGATGATGTGTATAAAAGCGTGATTTTGGTTGGTCGAAATGACAACGGTCGTCGAAGTTTTGGTCTAAATCGACATGTATATATTCCTGGACCTACGGAAGTTGGAGATCGATATTATCATCGTTTCCACAAAATTTCTCATGTTTGTGTAAAATAAATATTTAATGTTAAAACCCTCACATTCCAAATTTGGAATGTGAGGGTTTTCTATATAGGGTCATGTTCTGTGTGATTTATTATTTGTTATAATGTTAGGTGTGAAAATTAAAGATTTTTTACTACCAACAAAACGAAATAATCATTCCCCACACATTCTACAAAAAATGGCAATGGGTTTGATGGTGGGTTTAGTTCTGATGTCATTTGCTGTGACAAATCTCCAAGCCTTGTGGTGGCAAACTTCTGATTGGTTGGTGGGAGCAGTCTTGCCAGCAACTGTTATAGATCTAACCAATAAAGAGAGAGACAACTTGGCAATTGGTAGTCTAACCAAAAATGCTAAATTAGATGAAGCTGCTCGTTTGAAAGCGGAACATATGGCTAAAAATAGCTATTTTGCTCACTATAGCCCAGACGGTATTACCCCTTGGTATTGGTTTGATCAAGCTTCATATAAATATGTTCATGCTGGTGAAAATTTGGCTATTCATTTCTCAGATTCAAAAGCGGTAATTGATGCCTGGATGGATTCACCGACACACCGAGCCAACATTGTCGATCAAAAATTCACAGAGATTGGCGTCGGTACTGCTCGAGGAGTTTATGACGGGTATGAAACCGTGTTTGTAGTTCAACTTTTTGGTTCTCCGGGAGTAGAAAAGGTAACACCTATTTTATCAAAATCAGAAGAAGTAAAGGTTTTAGAGGAAGAAATTCCATCAAAAGAAGTAGTAATTACAACCGAAGAGATAATAGATAGAGAGATAGCGTCAGAGAAGCCAGAAGTAGCCGGAGTAAATATTGATGAAAAAAAACAGGTTGATAATTCAAGTTTTATTGCTACCACTTCGGATTTGCTACCCGCTCCCCCCGAGAAGGAACTAGCAACTACCAATAATCTTAATTCCGGTGAGCAGTTAGCCTCGGTGGTCACTAGACCGAATTTAGTATTACAGTCGATATATTTGGTTTTAGGAATATTGGTGATCTTAGCATTGTTTACTTCAATACTTTTAGGTTTTTATCAGCAACGTTTTCGCCAAGTGACTTATGGAGTATTTCTTTTGTTATTGATGAGCGGTTTGTTTTATATTCATTATTCTCTGCTCAATAATGTCGTAATTGCTGGTGGTTAAGCTCAAGATGACAAAAATTATAAAAATATTCTCAGTAAAAGAATCATTGAGTGAAGATCTTCCTCTTTATTTGTCACGTCCGGCTGCTGGATTTTCTATCCCTGGGGATGATTCTATTGACAGTTATTTGAATATTAACGATCTTTTGGTAGATAATCCTAGCGCGACCTTTTTTGTTAAGGTGGCTGGTGATTCAATGGAAGGAGCAAAGATATTTTCTGGAGATATTTTGGTGGTAGATCGCTCGGTTACACCGGTGTCAGGAAGTATTGTGGTGGCTGCGGTTTTTGGTGAGATGGTGGTAAAGAGATTAAGTACCGGTACCAAAGGGTCTTTTTTACTTTCTGAAAAAGAAGGTTATGAGCCGATAGTATTGACAGATAATGATGATTGTTTCATTTGGGGCACTGTAATTGGTAGTGCGAGGGTGTTTTAGGTGTAAGAAAAAAACTTTCAGTGCGTCATAGGTGATACAATGACATATATTATGAATAAACAACAAACCCTACCAAGTAAAATTGGTCATTTTCTAATAACTGTAATAATTTTTATCAGCCTAACGGCACCGGCTTCTTTTGCTCAGGCGTCTGAAGATAATCTAAAAATGTCGGGCTGGATACCTTGGTGGCAGGATAAACAAGGTATATCCAGTGCCACAAAAAATATCAAAAAATTAGATACTGCTTATCTTTTTGTCTATGAGGTTGATAGTAAGGGGAAAATAATTAGTAAAACTGACTTAAAAAGTAAAGAGTGGAAAAAATTTATAAGTTTGGCTGAAAAAGAAGAGGTAGAGGTTATTCCTACTATTGCTTGGTTTGATGGGGTGCATATTCATGAAACCTTAAGTAGTAAAAGTAAAAGAAAAGCCCATATCAAACAAATTACTGATTTGGTTAAGAAGGGTGGATATGATGGTGTAAATATTGATTACGAACAAAAGCAATCAAAAACTATAAAGGACTTTTCGGTTTTCTTACAGGAATTAAATAAAGCTCTAGGGTCCAAGTTGCTGACGTGTGCCATTGAGGCTCGTACACCACCAGAGTCTTTGTGGAAGGAGGTGCCAGATAAGCTTGAATATGCCAATGACTATAAGGCGATTGGTAAGTATTGTGATCGAGTAGAAATTATGGCTTATGATCAACAACGGGCGGATATTAAGTTAAACGAGAAGCGAGCTGGTTTGCCATACATGCCTGTAGCTGACAAGGAGTGGGTGGAAAAGGTGTTAAAGCTGGCTTTGAATGATTTGCCTGAAGAAAAGGTGTATTTGGGTATTCCTACTTATGGACGGGTTTGGGATGTTCAGGTGGCTCCTAACTGGTATAAGGGTTATACCAAAGCCGCGACATTGAATTTACCTAGATTGAATGAGCTTAGCAAGGAATACAAAACTGAGCAGGGTAGAGCAGCTAGTGGAGAAAAAGTCTTCACATATTTTCCTACCACTTCTGTCTACAAAATTTTGACCGCAATGCCGACTTCTAAGGATGTTCCAAAGGGCTATGAAAATGCCGGGAAAGCTTTAGCCTTCGCTGATGCTACTAAGCAGGAAGTGACAGTACGATTTGCTACTTTTTCAGATGCTGAAGCAGCTAAAGACAAAATCATTCTAGCAAAAAAGTATAAAATTGGTGGCGTGGCCTTCTTTAAGATTGACGGGGAGGAAGACCAAGGAATATGGGATCTGAAATAAGAATTAAATATTTATAATAAAACCACAACCACTTTAAGGTTGTGGTTTTATTATAAATATCTACAAGTGAGATATAATTGTATTATGATGAAAATTGGGGTATTAGATTGTAATAATTTCTTTGTATCCTGTGAGCGGGTGTTTCGAGCTGATTTGAAAAATAAACCAGTCGTAGTTTTGTCAGGCAACGATGGTTGTGTTGTGGCACGGTCACAGGAGATAAAAGACATGGGTATTGCTATGGGTGTCCCTTATTTTCAGATAAAGGACATACTAAAAGAAGCTGGAGCAACGGTTTTTTCCTCAAACTTTGCCTTGTATAGAGATATTTCATTTCGTGTCTTTGAAATCATTAAATCAGAAATTGATAATATAGAACCCTATTCTATAGATGAATGTTTCTTTTTAACGTCAGAAAATGAATTAGATAGATTATCGAAACTAAAAGTAAGGATAGAAAAAGAAGTTGGTATACCGGTTTCGGTTGGAGTAGCCGCTTCAAAGACACAAGCAAAATATGTAAATCGTGTAGCTAAAAGGACACATAAAATTGAGGTTTGGAATCAGGAAAAGTGGTGTAGAGAGGTTAAAAATATAAGGCTGTCAGAAATCTGGGGTGTGGGCCGAAGTCATATGCAGAGCTTTATCAAGCTGGGCTTGCAAACAGTAGAGGATTATATAAATTTACCAGAAAATTTCATTAGAGTTAATTTTGGTGTAAATGGTGAGCGTCTGTACTGGGAACTGAAGGGGGTCTCAGCTTTGGCAGTAGACAGCTCAATCAAGCAACAAAAAAGCCTTATGAGTTCAAGATCGTTGGCTACTGCTACTGATAAATACGAAATTGTTGAATCTGAGATAATTGGCCATATTCATTCGGTAGCGACGGATTTGTTGGGTTCAAATCTAGTAGCTAAAACTTTATGTGTTTATGTGTATCCTAGCCGATATGGCGACTTTCTCATGCAAGGTTTTAGTAGGGAAGTAAGCTTTGATTTAGCAACTAACGATTTATTTTTATTGACCAAAGAGGGGATCAAGTTATTGAAAGATACCTATAAAAATGGTGTCCCGTATAAGAAAATCGGAGTGATTGTCTCTGGTTTGAGACCGTCAGACTCTGTATCCGAAACTCTATTTTCTGATAAAAGTAGTAAAAAAACGCAAGAGTTGTCTGATTTAATTTTTGCTATTAATACCAAATACAAAAAGGGTTTAGAATTAGGACGGTTACCCAAAGGTTTCGAGAGTAGAATGATTAATAAAAAACATCTATCTCCAGCCTATACGACTAAATGGACAGAGCTTAAAACAGTGAAGGCTTAGGAGAATATTTAGCTTACAGACAAGTGTATCTTATGTACTTTTAGAGGCTTGTCTGAAATTACTTCATAAACTCTTTATTTTTAAGGATGAGTTTTGAGACACTGTCTCAAAACTAAGAGGTTATCAACATCCGATCTAAGACGTTTTGTCTTAGTTAAATGTATAATATAGATAGACAGTTGAAGTGGTGTCGTAAAAATTGGCTGAGTTTTTCAAAAAATTTCCTACGCACCGTCTCCACAGAAACTTCAACTGGACGGTTTTGTTTCACCTTATCAATGAATACAAAATCTTAGTTATTTAATAAATCAATAAAAATAAAACATGTTCGTAATACCAACACAAGTTGGCTTTACGCACCGGGTAGTCGCGATGCTCGTTGCGTGTGCAACTATACTCTGGTCACTCGGAGTTTATTCAACCGCACAAGCAGCTAACCTAACAGACGTTAGTGATACATTATCAGATTCTGGTCCAAGTGTGACTTCAGCTCATGATATTGAGTTTTCAATACCAACAGCTTCGTCACTTGCTGATGCTGCCACTACAACTATTACCTTCCCGGTAGAGTTCACGGGTGTGACAACAACAGTTTCAGGTGACCTAACAGTTACTGTAAATGGAACACCAGATGCAATTAGTGGATTTACTGCAGTAGGACAAGTTATCTCTTTTTCAGGAGTAACAGCTGCAGCTACAGATGACGTACGAGTTATTATTGCTGATGGTAAAATTACCAATCCTGCAACAGCCTCAACTTCATACGAAATCGTTATTTCTACTCCAGCAGACACTGGAAAGACACGAGTTGCAATTGTTGATTACGTAGAGGTTACTGCTGTTATAGATACAACTTTTGATTTCGTTGTTTCTGGTCTTGCTACATCAACATCAGTAAACAGTACTTCAACAACAGGAGCTTCAACTCCAACAGCATTAGACTTCGGTACGTTAAATGCAGATGAAGTTTACACTCTCGCTCAACAGCTTAATGTAACAACTAATGCAAGAAATGGCTTTGTGGTAACAGTTCAACAAGATGGAAACTTACAATCATCAACTGGAGCAGATATTGATGGTTTCATTGATGGTGCTTACACCAATACTCCGACTGCATGGGCAGTACCTACAGAATCTCTGTTGTTGGAAAACACTTGGGGACACTGGGGTCTTACTTCCGACGACTCAAGCCTCACTGCTGGTAATGAGTTTAATGTTGGTTCGGGCGGGGATAGATGGGTCGCGGCAAGTACTACTCCAAGGCAGATCTTTTCACACACAGGTCCAGCTGATGGAACCACTCAAGATTATGGTTTGGCAAAGGTTGGTTATCGAGTACAGGTAACACCACTACAGGAAGCGGCTGATGACTACAATACAACATTGATGTACATCGCTACACCGACTTTCTAATTAAGATTCTAAAATAAATAAAACACCCCATGCGGGTGTTTTATTTATTTCTTGGAAATCATTTCTTACAAAATTTAAGTTTTGTTGTTGATATAAATGAATAGTGATTTCACTAAATGCTATGATGATTTAGTTAATTTATGAATTTTGCATCAATCCCAGTTCCAATTATTAAGTTATTATTAATTAGTTTATTTTTTTTATTCACCCTTAATTTATCTTTAGCTCAAGATGTAGCCGGTGTAGGTATTAGGCCAGCCATTGTCGAGGATAAGCTTGATCCAAATACGACAAAAACTTATACGGTGGAGCTTAGGAACTTGAGTCCAGTTGATCAAACTTTTTATTTATCAAAGCGAGATATAATTGATGTGAAGGAGGGAGGAGTTCCTGTTTTTGCGAGTGCAAGCTCACAGAAAACAGGATATGAACTTAGTGATTGGATTACTTTGGAAAAGGATTCGGTAATGATTCCGGCGGGTATGAGTCATAGTGTGTCTTTCATTCTCAATGTGCCAGAAAATGCTGTACCAGGAGGACACTTTGGTGGAATTGTGGTTTCGGTTGAACCGCCAGAAATGAAAACCAGTGGAGCGAGTATTGGTTATGAGGTAGCTAATATTATTAGTATCAGAATTTCTGGAGACGTATTGGAGTCAGCTCAGATTAGACAATTTTCGACTGAAGATTTTATTCACTCAGCTATCGATATTGATTTTCTAGTTAGAATAGAAAATGAGGGTAATACTTTGATAAAACCAACTGGTCCTCTTGAGATATATAATATGTTTGGTAAAAAAGTGGCAACTCTGCAATTTAATCAAGATTTGTCTGGAGTGTTTCCAAAAGCCACTGAGAATTTTACTATTGAATGGACCGATGATCAGCCTGGATTTGGTCGTTATGAAGCTATTTTGAGTGCGGGTTATGGTGATGATGGAAGAAAAAGTACAATTTCAAGCACTGTAAATTTTTGGGTCCTACCAATGAATATTGTTGGTCCAGCCTTTGGTGCATTGGTGGTGTTGTTTTTGATTATTTACTTTGGTGTAAAAATGTACATAAAACGTACGGTTACAATTATGACTTCTGGTTCTAGTCGTCGATTAGTTCGCAGTCGAAAACAAAATGAGTTTCCAGTTTTGATGGTCTTTGCCACGATGTCTATAATCACAGCCTTATTTGGGGTAATTCTTCTCTTGCTATTTTCTTAATGATACAATGTTAGGTGATGAACACTTCATTGAGATACTCCATTTATCATAGTTTTTTACGGGTCAGTGTCTTGGTTTTTGCTTTGCTTCTGGTTTTTGATAGCGGATTAGTTTCGGATCAAAGTAAGATTTTATCAATCTCAACTCAGCAATATTTAGCCAATGCTGTTTCTGTGCAGGTGGGTGTAACGCCAACAGAGGTAAACCAGCTCACGGCTAGAATTACTGAACTGGAAGGGGATCTGGCTGCTAAAGAACGTTTGATAGCAATTAACTTATCAGAAAACACCTCTGCGACCATGGATAAATCAACTTTAATTCTGAGTGTGATTGTATTTATATTATTAGTTTTGATTTTACTAAACTATATTCTGGATTTCATTCGCATGCGTAAAATGTCAGTTTTGCAAACTAGCTAAGACTTACAATTGCCGTGCCTGTTACAAAAGTATAAGACATTTCCAGCTAACTTGTTTGAAGTCTTGATTTTAGCTATAATTACCAGCTTATTTCAAGTTATTTTTCCTGTGATTTTAATATGAGTGATAATAATAAAACAAAAGAAAAAGTAATTCCCAACACTCCTTTGGCTTTTTTTATTCATGCCTCAGCTCCCCATAAATGGTGGTCTTTTCTGGCTATTTTTGCGGTGATTGTTGCAGCTTCGGTTGGATCAGGTTCTAGCTATCTATTTAAATTGGTGGTTGACGCAGTGGAAGCTGGTGAAATGAATACAGTCTTGTTTTGGGGTCTGCTTTTCCCCGTGGTTCTGTTGTTTGCCCAGCTTATGTATCGAATTAGCGGATTCGCGGCAGCTAACTGGACAACGCGAGCAGCTAAAACTGCGACTGATAATTTAAACCGTCACGTTTTGCAACACAGTCATACTTATTTTATTAATCGTTTTGCTGGTTCGGTTCTTAGTAAACAAAGAAATGTAATTGGTGCAGTTGAGGAAATTATCCCAGATTTTTTGTGGGCACAATTGGCGTCGTTTGTTGGATTTTTGGCTACCTTCATCCTTCTTTGGTTGGTTGATATGATAGTAGCTTCGCTTTTTGTACTTTTGCTAATAGTTTTATTTTTTGTAAATAAATATTTAGCACCAAAGAAAGCTGAGTTGTCAAAAATTAGCTCTGAAGCCAACACTATTTTAACAGGTAGAACTGTTGATACCTTTTCTAATATCAGTGCTGTTAGACAATATGCTAAATTTAAACAAGAGTTGAACGGTTTGGCTATATTAACTGAAAAACGAAGAATTGCTCACAGAAATAATTGGTTCTATACCGAAAAACTGCTGTTACTTAATATTTTTATTTTATTTGCGTTTTCTTTAGGGATGTTTTGGTTGATATTAAATAAGTGGGAAGGAGGATTGATAACTAGTGGTGATTTTATTATGGTGGTGGCATTGATGTTTAATATTTCTGGCTCACTTGTATTTATAGGTAGAGCTTTTAATGCTATGGCTAAAACCGTAGGTGAACTTAGAGAAGGATTAGATGATTTGCTAGTAGATTATGAGATTGTTGATAATGAGGAAGCAAAATCATTAAAAATAAAAAACGGTAGCATTGATTGGAGGTCTGTTGATTTTGGTTTTGAGGATAATCAAGTTTTTTCAAAGTTCAATTTAAATATCCCAGCTGGTCAGAGAGTGGGATTGGTTGGGACTTCAGGAGCTGGAAAAACTACTTTTGTGTCGCTTTTGTTAAGGCAACATGAGCTAAATGGAGGTCGGATATTTATTGATGGTCAAGACATTGCCTCTGTGACTCAGGATTCTCTAAGGCAAGCAATTGCTGTAGTGCCACAAGAGCCGGCTTTATTTCACAGAACAATTAGAGAAAATATTGCATATAGCAAACCAGAAGCTAGTCATGATGAGGTAGTGGCGGTAGCAAAACAGGCTCACGCGCATGAGTTTATCGAAAAATTACCTCAAGGCTATGATACCTTGGTGGGTGAGCGTGGGGTTAAATTGTCGGGTGGCCAAAAGCAGCGAGTAGCTATAGCAAGAGCGATGTTGAAAAATGCGCCAATTCTTATTTTGGACGAAGCTACCTCTGCGCTTGATAGTGAGAGTGAAATGTTAATTCAAAAAGCCTTGCATACTTTAATGGAAGGGAAGACTGTGATAGCTATTGCTCATCGTCTGTCAACCTTACGGGAAATGGACCGCATTGTTGTGCTTGATTCTGGGGTGGTAGTGGAAGATGGAGATCATAATACTCTAAAAGATAAGGGTGGTGTTTATGCTAAGTTATGGAGTCATCAATCTGGAGGATTTCTGCTTGAGTAAATAAAGTGTGTACGAATCCATTATACATATATATGTACAAGGTATAATGGAAAGGAAATGCAAACGGTTTTTCGGTCGTGGGTAGTTTTTGTTGCAATAATAATTGCGTCATTTTTTGTATGGTCATATATTTCAACCAGTTTTTCGGAAGCGAGAAATATTATGAGCTACAGTGATGTGATTTCTGATTCCAATCCAAATACAGGCTCTAATCATACTTTTAGTTTTATTTTACAAACTGCTATTTCACCTGGAGCTTATATAGAGATTCTGCCACCTGCAGACTTTGAGATTTTGAGTACCAGCACATTTTCGGCCGATAGAAACGTTGAGCTGTATGTGGATGATGTAGTTAGAAATTCCTCATCCACATTAAGTGCTTCCGAAGATATGGTTGAGATTTTTTCAGGTATGCCTGGTTCTATTAAATACACTTTAAATTCCACAGAGGGTATACCTGCAGGTTCGGAGATACAGATAAAAATTGGTAACCATACCTCCAAGACTAATTTTTTTAGCGAAAGTTATAGTACTACCACTGGTACAACAACCATCGAGGCCGATATAAAACCAATTATCAATGGTCTTGGTACTGGGAGTAAAAAAATTGCTGTAAAAATATATGATGGAACCTTGGTGGCAGATGCCAATTTTATGATTGCTATTTTAGAAAGAGTAGGTGTGGGGCCAATTGATACTACTGAAGAAATCCCCCCGCTTCGGTTTGGGGGTTCACCTACAGGTACTATTACGGGTGTTACTTTGAATGTAGAAATATTCTTACAGACAGACGAGTTTGCTACTTGTAAGTACGACACGGTGGCTGGTACCTCATATCAATCTATGCCTTACACTTTTACCAATACAGGTTTGATTTATCATTCTAAAAATGTGCCGGTAGTACCTAATTCAGTGCAACAATTTTACGTACGCTGTATTGATGATGAAGGAAACTTTAACCCAGATGATTATCTAATTGAATTTTCGGTCAGCGCCACACCAACGGGAACTTCAAATACTGAAGGTGATGTTTCCGGAGATGGTACCGGATCGGGAAATGATGGCTCTGGATCAGGATCGGGTGGAGGGGGGACCTCAGGTTCTTCTGACGGTGAAGCTCCTTCAGAGGGGGGGGCGTCTGGTGGTGGGGGAAGTGGAGGTGGAGGTGGTGGCGGAAGTGGTGGCGGAAGTGGAAGTACTAGTGGCGGAGGATTTGAATCTACTGATGCGCCATATCGAAGTGGTGACGGGCGAGTGGTTATTACTGGTTATGCTTTTCCAAACAGTGAGGTTGTGTCATTGGTGGATGGAAAAGAAAGTGAGAAAAGTAGGGCTGGAAATGACGGTGAGTATTCGATTACGATTGATGAAATTGCCAGAGGAGCGTATACCTTTGGAGTGTATGCTGTTGATGCTAACAAAAATAAGTCTTCAACCTTCAGCACATCTTTCACTGTGGCTGGAGCTAGAACATCAGCTTTATCCAATATCAATATTTCACCAACTGTTACTGTTTCTCCTGATCCGGTAAATCCGGGACAAACTCTAACGGCTAGTGGATATGCAATCCCAAATTCTGAAGTTACCATTGAAAATCTAAAGGAAAATTCGGCCGCTAGTTTAAAAAATTTTTCTGCTAGTGCTGACGGTGGTGGGGTTTGGAGTACAACCATTAGCACAGCTGGTTTCTCTAATGGTACATATAAAATTAGAGCAAAATCAAAGCAAACCACTGGTTTTATCGCGACAAATTTTTCCAATTACTTACTTTATGGAGTTGGCGAAAAAGCAACAAAGCCTACCACGGCTGATCTTAATCGAGATGGAAAAGTTAATCTTACTGACTTTTCAATTTTACTTTTCTGGTGGAACACTGATGGAGGTACTTCAGATCCATCGGCTGATATTAATGGTGACAAAAAAGTTAATCTTACTGACTTTTCAATCTTGCTCTTTAACTGGACTGGCTAAAATTGTGGGTATAAGCAATAAAAAATAATAAAGAGACTATATAATATATGTAATATGTCATTTCTACAGAGATTAAAAAATAGAGGGGTGAGATCTGGACAAGCGTCTTTGCAGTCAGATTCTGAAGAGACAGCTGTAGATAAAGTTGCTCAACTTGATGTTGATGTGTATCAAACTGAGAAAATGATTGTTATCTATGCTCAGTCATCAGGTGCAGATATGAACGATGTTAATGTTTCAATTGAAGGTGATGCAGATATTGTTTTGATTGAGGGTAGGAGGATTCGTCCTGATTATTTGGTTTTTTCAAAAAAGAAAGAGCAAGGTGCCTACTTTGCGCAGGAGTGCGTATGGGGTGATTTTTACCGTAGAATTATTTTACCAGAAAGTGTTGATATAGAAAAAGCGGAGGCAAAAATAAAGAATGGAGTTTTAATACTTATTCTTCCATTATTAAAATCATCGGAAAAGGAAAGAGTTAGATTGAGGGTAAAGCAGGATCGTAAGCCAAGTAGTAAATAGTTTTATAAAAGTTCATTATGTTCGTCAAGAAAATACAAATCACCCAGTTAGTCATCAAGATGGTTTTATTGCTGTCAGCACTGCTACTTTTTGTTTTTTCAGCCACTGTAGTTAGCGCTGCTACTTTGCAACTAAATCCAGGAAGTGGTTCTTATAGTAATGGTCAGACTTTTACCACCAGTGTTAGAGTGCAACCTGATGGTAAAAGCATTAACGCTGTCGAAGCGACTTTGAAATTTGATCCAGCAGTTATGACGGTGGTGAGTATTAGTAAGACAGGATCAGCTTTTTCATTATGGACAGTTGAGCCAACCTTTTCAAATTCTGCAGGTACTGTTACTTTTGGTGGTGGTAGTCAAACTCCTTTTTCTGCAGCTTCAAATTTATTCTCTGTTACTTGGAGGGCAGTAAAAGATGGTGCGGGAGCAGTATCATTTACTAACGCTTCTGTTTTGTTGAATGATGGACAAGGAACTGATGTTTATCAGACTTCTGCTGGAGCTAATTATACGATTTCTCCAGCGGTGGCTCCGGCACCTGCTCCCACTCCAACGCCAACACCCGCTGTAGAAAGTAAACCAGAAGAGAAGCCGAAAACTGAAGAGGCGCTAGTTTTTGGAGACCCTCCTCGTGCGCCCGAAGTTGGATCACAAGTGTTTTTAGATCCTGAAATTTGGTATAAGTCAACAGAGGGAGTTTTTAATTGGACCTTGCCATTTGATGTAAATGCAGTGGCGATCGAGATCTCGACCTCAAGTGAAAATAAACCGGAGTTAAATAAAAAAGCGATCCTTGAACCGCCGGTAGATGAATTTAGAATTACTAAAGACCTAGTACAAGATGGGGTACAATACTTGAGTATTAAATTTAAGAATCAGGTAGGATGGGGGGCAGTTCTAAATAGAAAGATCCAAATTGATACCACGGCACCAGAACAGTTTGAAGTTGTGGTAAAAACTGGAACCACTCCATCATCCTTTCCATTAGTTGCCTTTGAAGCTAAAGATAAAACTTCAGGGATTGATTATTATGAACTAACCATTGCCGATAACGAACCACTCAAAGTTACACCAGATGAAGCAAAGTTGGGCTATCTATTAAAAGAGTTGGAAGATGGTACTTATACGGTTAAGGTTGTTGCTTACGATAAAGCTGGAAATCTAAGAGAAAGTAGCAAAGCGGTATTGATTACAGCAGGTTGGATCAAACCGGTTGAGGAAACTGAAGAAAAGTCGTTTTGGAGTTTCATTAATCCAATCAACATCTTTATCTTTTTCCTAATTGTCATTATTCTGCTACAATTTGTATATATTTGGTACGAGCGAAAACAAATTAAACAAAAGGAAGAGAAGTTGAGACGGGAAACGCGAGAGGTGCAAGATCAGATGGAGAAGATCTTTTCAGCTTTACGGGATGAAATTTATGATCAGATAAATATGATCACTAAGCGCAAGCGCTTATCGAAGAATGAAAAGGATGCTGTAGAAGGACTAAATCAAGCTTTAGAGGTTTCAGAAACCCTAATTGAAAAGGAAATCAATGATGTCAAAGCGATTCTGAAATAGGAAGTCTGAATCCACATAATTTAAAGATATAACCCGCAGACTTAACAGTCTGCGGGTTATAATATCATGAACCCTTTTCTACCAAATTTTAGTGGACGGGTTGTTATGTAATGATTTATAAGGCTTTTTTCCAAAAGATATCATTGTGGATACTGGCAATTTTTGTATTGCTGGTTGGTATTTTTGTGTATGCAACTGTTGATCGTACTGAGATTGTTTCCGAACAGTTGGTAATTATTCCTGATTCTGTCATTTCAAATACTTGGATCGGGATTGAACAGACTCTTGGGCAAGATATTTCTTCTGAATCTTTGTTTCAAAATTTCTCATCAGTTAATTCCGCTTATATTGACAGTGAAGCTATTAATGCTCCTAAAAATGTAGCCACTTCTACAAGCGGAGTTGGAGCTGTAGAACAAGTAATTGAAAATCAAAGTAATTCAGAATCGGAGAATGCTGCAACTTCCACTAATGAGGCTGGTACAGGAAATATCGATCCTGAGTCAGGTGAAAGTTCTGGAGATGTAAATGTTGATCCGGTTGTTGAGGTGGAGGCTTCTGCTGATGTTGTAACAGATGTGCAAGAATCTTCTGAAGAAGCTGTTGTGGAAGAGTCGACTGTTGAAGAAGTGATTGAGGAATCATCATCACCTGAAAAAGACCCGGCACCTGATAATGCAGAAGCGCCAGCTGTAGAGACTTCACTTAATACCAATTTAAATATTAAAGACAGTATCAGATGGGGAGTTTTTGCTAAGTCACAAAAAAGTTATCCGTTTTTACAGGAAACGATAACCACTATTGTGACAACGACCCCAGACGGGAGTGATGAGGAAAATGACTCTACTTCTGTAGATGTAGTGCAAAGTGAAAATATTGAAACAGAAGAAATAATTACTGATGAAGAGTCTGTTATAGATCAATCTTCAACTGATAATGTGTCATCCGAGGAATCAGTAAGTGGTGAAGAAGGGGATGGGTTTACTGAAAATGATAATTTGCCAGTGCTAGATGAGGTGATTGAAACTGAAATTGAAAATGAAACACCAGAAGAAGAGATTTTGACTGAAGATGATTATGTTCCGCCACCAACTGTTAAGGAGGAATGTAATGCTAGTCCAGGATGTCAGACTTACGACATGATCTTTTCTGGTTTTACTATACCGGAGCTTGAAACTGGTAAATTTATTACTTCAGCCCAGCTGCGCTTGTCTTTGGCTGGACGCACAGCTTCATATGATCCAGATGAATTGCAACGCTTCGTAGTTGAGTATGATTATGCTGATGGTAAAGGTTGGCAGACTGCTACAGTGATTGATATTGGTGATGAAATTTCCAATAGTATTAATGGTGATTATTTTTTGGTGTCACTTGAACAGCCTGCTAATCAAGGAAATATTGCCAATTTACAAGTAAGAATTTCATATCAAGGAAATATTGCCAATTTACAACGAGCTTACGTAGAAGGGATGTGGCTTGAGCTTGAAGCATCTTCCTTCTTTGAAAAACCAGATGCAAATGATTTAACCAATCAAATAAGTTATGAGCGTGATCTCTTAGAGCCAAAATTCCATGAATTGAATGACACAGAATTAGATTTTACTTTAAGTTCACTACCTGTTTTTACTTTAAATTATTCACCTCAACAAAATTTCTTTAAGCGTGTTTTCAATTTTATTTTTAAAGAAAATGTTTATAAGGTGGATGCAGTTAGGGTGATAGATCAAAACGGTGTAACAGTAACAGTACCCGTAGATTTTGTGTATCAAGATGATAAAACTTGGACGATAAAGTTTTTGGAGCAGCCACAAAAATTACTACCTGGTAAATACAAGGTCGAAGTGGTAATTAATGAAAACGAAACTTTATATACCGATACTTTTGAATTTTATTGGGGTGTTTTGGCGGTAAATACTACCAAAACCATGTACTCACCAAACGAAAAAGTGAAATTAAATTTGGCAGCTTTGACTGACAAAGGTGATACGATTTGTGATGCGAATTTGCAGTTGAAAGTTATTGATCCAGAAAATAATATCTATGAAGTCCCGGTCAATCAGTCGGGTCATTGTGGTAAAAACAACGTTACTGACATTCCAGATTATTTAGCAGATTTTGATAAAACCGATAAGTTGGGTGTTTATACTGTGCAGTTACAGCATCTAAATACTGGCGGTGAGGTGGTGCATAAAATCCGAGATACTTTTGAGGTGCGTGATTATATTCCATACGATATAGAGAGAACAGCACCGACGCGTATCTATCCACCGGCTCCGTATGAAGTGAAATTAAATATTAAAGCTAATCGCGTTTATGATGGTGATATTGTCGAGCGGATACCGCGTGGTTTTGTGATTGTAGAGAGCGAAGGAATGGAGACTGTCACACTGCCAGACTACACCGAGTTAATTTGGCGTGGTATTAAACTTGAAGAAGGACAGTCGATTGAACTTAAGTATAAGTTTGATGCACCAGATATTAGTCCATATATGTATCTTTTAGGGCCACTTGATATGGGCGGATTTAGAGAGCTTAGACAATGGCAGATTGCGTCCGATGCTCTGACTGGTATTGGTTGGTTTACTGGTACTAGAACAGTAGGTGGTACCAATCTAAACGCAACACCAAGTCCATTGCAGTGGAGTACTTCTACGGTTGATTCATATTATTTTACGCATTCAACTACCACTGATTCACATAAAGTTACACTAAAGCAAAGTGGGGACTATTTATTGGCAGTTACTTTGCCTCAGCAACGAACTGATGGAAACAGTAGTCGTACCCGTATTGGAGTAGAGGTCAAGGTGAATGGAGTGACTGTACCAGAAGGTCTTGGCCGTAGTGGTTATATTAGAAATGCTACCACTCACTCTGAATCATCGTCACATACCAGTTTCTTACTTAAAGATATATCACCAAATGATTATGTAGAGGTCTATACTGAAGGTTTAACTACTATAGATGCGGGTGATGTGGTTAATGTGACCGGCAAGGCTGGATTATATTTGGAATATATTTCTTCAACTAGAGATGTATTCTCGGCTACTTCAACTCGCACTACCAACTCTACAAATTTAAACCAAACTACCGCTTACTCACTTGAGTGGACAGAAACTCGTCAGGACTCTGGTTTTACTCACTCTGACTCAGTGAATCCAGAAAATATTATTATTGCCAATGCTGGTACTTATATGGTAACGGTAAATGTGCCACTGACTGGTGACACTGCTCAGCAGAGTGTGCTTGGCCGAGTGAGACTAGATGGAGTACTAGTAAATGGTGGAATATTTGCACAAGGATATAC
>JAGOSI010000026.1 GCA_018062385.1 Minisyncoccota bacterium | reverse complement strand
TTTCGCACAGCGATATCGGTCGATTCCTTAATTGACCCTTCGCTTAATTCAATCTCAACAAAAATATCATCCACATCTGACTGAGCAAAAAATACTACCTTCACCATTCCGAGCGGAATTAAAGCAATCGAAGTAATCAAACCAACTGTAATTAAAACTAAAAACCGTTTTTTAAGCACAGCGCTATTGATTATTTTTGTGAGAATACCTCGATACCAATTCTCAACTTTTAATGACAGTAAGGTTTGAGATTCCTCAGTCAAAGAGATGTTTTTATTTTTTAGTAACTTGGCAGTAATGAGTGGTAAGAAGCCAAGTGCCACAATAAGAGAGGCGAGCATGATAAAAACAAGAGTGAACGGAATACTAGAAATAAACTGTCCGGTCACACCACCAACCACAAACAGACCAACAAACATCGCGACAGTTGTCAGAGTTCCTGAAACTAGTGGCGCAGAAAATTCATTTACTGTTTCCTTGGCCGCCTCGATCTTACTCATGTCGGGGTTATTTCTGATTCGTTTGTTTATACCTTCCACTACCACAATACCGGAATCAACCAACACGCCAATTCCTAATATCAATGCAAATAAACTAATGAAATTAAGAGTGTTATCAGAGTAATACAAACCAATAAAACCAATAGCGAAAGTAAGAGGAATAGACAGTCCAGCAATTAATCCTTCACGCCAACCAATCGCAACTATCAAAATCATCATCACTAAGAAAACTGTTTGCAGACCAGAAAAAGTTAAATTCTTTAAGTCTTTCTGAATATCAGCTCCAGCGTCATAAACATAGTAAACCGACATGTCGGCTAAAATTCCATCATCTATTTCTGTTAGTTTATTTTGTACATCTTTGGTAATAACCGTAATATCATTACCACGTTCTTTATAGACATTTAATATTAAAGACGATTCAGATAACTCACTGCCAACACTAAGTCGTGAATAGTTATTGGCTGGTGCTAAACCAATAATAACTTCCGCCACATCCTGTACTAAAACCGGTTGATCACCGCGTACCGCCACCGGAATTCGCTTTATACTTTCTGCTGAATCTGCCTTACCTGAAAAAATAATATTGTAAGAAACATTATCACTTACTATTTGACCAACCGGGAAAGTGTTGTTGGCACCGCGAATACCCATTAAGACATCATTAATAGTTAGGTTAAATTGAAGTAGCGCTGCTTGATCTACCAAGACAGTGATCTCTCGATCACGAACACCGCTTTTCTCAACTTTTGAAACACCACTAATAGCCTCTATTTCGTCTACTAAATCCTCAGCCAAAAGTGAAAGTTCTTCCTCGGTTTTGTCACCAGAAACAGCGATCGTCATGACTGGTTGATCTACCAAATTCACTTCCATCACACTGGGACGTTCTGCATTGCTCGGTAAACGATTTATCAGAGTATCAACCTTATCCTTTAAATCACCAATCGATTCATCTATATCTGCCTCAGCATTAAACTCAACTGTGATAGAAGAAACCCCTTCCTGTGATGAAGAAGTGATTTTCTTAACATTCTCCACCGAACCAGCTAGGCCTCTCTCCAATTCATTGGTAACTAAATTTTCTACATCAATCGCCGGAGCTCCCGGCAAGACAGTAGTAATAATTCCGATCGGAATCTGCACTTCAGGTGAAGACTCTCGTGAAATCGAAGCCACAGAAAACAAACCAAAACACAATGAAACAAGGATCACTAAATAAGTGAATCGACTATTATCAATAAAGAAATTCCACATATTAATCTCTAATTACTTCTACCTTATCGTTAGCTGATTTGCCACGAGCATCTAAAACAAACTCAGTGTTAACATCCAAACCAGAAATAATATTTACTGAGGAGCCACGCACTTCACCAATCTCCACTAATTTTTTCACCAAAACATCATTTTCTACTACAAAGACATAGGCTATTTCACCATCGAACTTTACAGAGGTTAAAGGTAGAGTGATCGGTTTATTTTCAGTCACTGGCGCTGTACTAGAGCCCGTGACGCGAATAGTGTCACCAATAACCAATTCATCACTATCACTTACAATTCGTACTTCAATTTTTTGCGTCACGCTATCAAGAACCGGAGCGATCACCGCAATCTGGCCTTTAATAGTCTCATTAATCATAACTTCATCGCCCACATTTATATTCTCGCGCTCCTTATCACTTACAAACACCACCACTTCCGATTTAGTGTTATTGGCAATTTTTGCAATTGCTACTGAGCCATTAACAAATTCTCCAAGCTTAACATCAAGCTCGTTAACAGTGCCGTTGATTGGAGAACGGAGAATAGTCTTTTGGTAATTAGCTTGAGCTGATCTAAGCGCACCCAGAGCTTGCTTAATTTGTGCATCAGAAACTGAAGTATTGCCACCACTCACACCAAGTTTGGCTCGATCCAAACTTTCCTTCGAATTTTTTAGATTAGTGTATGTTGCATCGATAGCACTTAAAGTATTAGTAGTTTGAGTTTGAGCAGCTGTCAGTTTTTCACGAAGACCAGATACTTCTACCACGGAATAACCGTTGACACTTTTATCATTATTCAAAAGGGGAATGATCGTGTTAATCAAATCTAAAGTTCTTTTTACATCCTTCCTTATATCCTGCAGGTTGGCTAGCTCAGTTTCTAGATCACGTTTTTTGGATAATGACTCATTCCATCTAGGTAAAATAGTCTGAAAAGCTACACGTTCGCTGTTTAGAAAAGCAGTATTACCCACACCGCCAATTCGGAGCCCGGGAACAGAACTATCTGGGTTAGCAAAAAACAAGTCAACGGAACCGAGTATGACGTTATTGATTGTATTATAGGAATTTTGATTGGTGTTTCGAGCGGTCTGAAGAGCATTGTTGAGATCATGCTCAGCTTCACGCAAACCCACGTCTGACTGTGCTGAATTGGCAATTGCCATATCATAAGCACCCTCAGCCTGAAGCAGAGAAGCTCGTTCACTCGCATTTTCTAGTTCAATAATCACCTGTCCCACTCGCACCGACTGACCAAGACTAGTATTTACCTTTGTCACTCGACCAGAGCGATCGGGAGTAATATCAACTTCACTTAGAGCGCGAACTTTTCCCACCAAGGATAGCTCGCTACTGTTACTGATTTTATTAGCGGTAGTAACTTTTACCATCGGATACTTTTCCTCAGTATCGTTATCGGTAGACTTGTCTCCGTCACCTGATTTAGACAAACCGAAGACTGCTAGAATTATCACAATTATGAAAACTGCTAAAACTCGCTTCTTGCCGTACCAATTAAATAATTTATCAAAAATTTTCATATATAGCCTTGAAATATAACACTAAAAAGTATTTTGTCAATAATAAAGCACCTATTTCAAGGCTTACTTGCACACAACAAAGATGATTTTGCTTTCCAGATACTAATAAAATGAGGACGAGCCGATGAAATCGGCTCGTCCTCATTTTTTATTCTCAAACCGCTAAAGCTTTTCTACCAACATCATATTAGTTGCACCTGGAGCTCCAAAGGGGATACCAGCTCCCAAAACATACAACTCACCCTTCCTTACCAGACCGGTTGCTTCAACCACTTTTTTAGCGGTTTTTTGCGCTTCAGCTAAGGTTTTAACTTGCTTGATCAAAAATGGTTCGCAACCATAAGCAATTAAAATTTGGCTGAATGTTTCTCGATTAGGGGTCAACACCAGTATTGGTACTCGTGGACGACAACGGGCTATTGTTCTTGCTGTATAACCACTATCGGTAAAAGCTACTACCACTTTTCCATCCACTGCACCAACTGTTTTTACAATAGAGCGAGCAACTGCGTCATAAACATTGTTTGGTGAAAAATCCCACTCTGATTGTCGATTAATAAAAAACGGATCGGTTTCAACTTCATGTGCGACTTTGGCAATTATTTCAATCACGCGGTCAGGGTGAGCGCCTACTGCCGTTTCGTCCGACAACATGACCGCATCTGTACCATCAAGAATAGCGTTTGCAATATCGGTCACCTCAGCTCGAGTAGGAGTAGTAGAAATACGCATTGAGTCTAGCATTTGCGTTGCGGTAATTACTGGTTTACCGGCTTGGTTGGCAGTATGGATAATTCGCTTTTGCAGAACTGGTACTTTTTCTAAAGGCATTTCAATTGCTAAGTCACCACGGGCTACCATGATCACGTCCGACACCTTTACAATCTCTTCCAAATTATCAATCGCAAACTTGGTCTCAATCTTAGCCACAATATTTACCGGTTTTTTCTCCACCAGCTTTCGTAACTGCAAAATATCATCGGCTGTTCGCACAAAAGACAGAGTGACAAAATCAACTCCTTGTTCTAGACCAAATATTAAATCCTTTTTATCTTTAGCTGTTAGTGAAGAAACTGATAAATTGGCATCGGGAATATTCACTCCTCGACGCCCGCGGATTACACCACCAGAAATAATAGTGGTGCAAACTTCTGTGTCGGTAATTTTATCTACCAGGAGCTTTTGCTTTCCATCATTTAGATAAATATACATACCTACCTCAACCTCCTTAGGTAACTTCGGATAATTTACATGTACTCGCTTAGCTGTTCCAATACAAGCTTCAGTGGTGAGCACCAAAGTATTTCCATTGATCAAAATCACATCCTCAGTTTCAAAATCACCGATTCTTATTTTTGGACCGGACAGATCTTGTAAGATAGCCAAGGGTCGTTTAAGTTTTTTAGCGGCCAAGCGTGCATTCTTAATCGCCTGTGCATGAGTAGTGTGGTCGCCATGACTCATATTAATTCGCGCCACCGTCAAACCCTCAAGGAGCATTTTCTCAATCATGGTAACAGAACTAGAACTTGGCCCCAAAGTCGCCACAATTTTAGTCTTGGTATTAAAGGAATGGTTCATAACGGTAATTAAATTTTTATACTAAACAAACCAGAAGTATAGCACTACTTAGCTATAAAAAGGATCCCAGAGGGATTACTTAGTTTTTTGGATATGCGCCACCACTCCCGCATGATCACTTACTCCAAACTGTAGTTTTTCTACTTTAGCTTCATAGGGAGCTTGAGTAAAAATATAATCCACCATATAAATATCAAAGATCGGTTGATCTAATTTTATTTTTCTAGCTCGATGTAAATTTCCATCCAAACTGCTACCGAAATGTTTAGGGATAGAATCTATGTAGTATGAAGTGATTTTTTCGTAAAGGTTATTATATCCTCTTGGCATATTGAAGTCACCACAAAGACAATGAGCTTCCTCTTGTTTTAAGCACTCTAGCATTTTATTCATCACCAAAATTTGTAAGTCATTTTCTTTTCCGTTTGGTGTATCAACCATGTGTGTGGTTGCAATAGAGTAAACTTCGCCATTAAAATCAATCTTCGCCATTATATAAGCATAAGCAGAATTTTTTCCAGGATCTTTTCCATCAGCCAAAACCAAATTTTCTTCAGTACCGTGATAATAAACTTTTCGCACCGAGAAGGGGAGTTTTGTTGCTAAAGCTATACCCACTTTTTCCTCTATGCTCGACAATTTTTTTATAATCATTGGCGCAAATATTGTAGTAAAACCTCTTTCATGAAAATACAACAATGCCGACTCTGGCACCTCCTGCAAACAAATTACATCAGCATTCTCCTTATCCAAGAAAGGAAAGAAGCGAGCATAATGTTTATCCATTTCAATATTTAAAGTAATCAATTTCAGCATGCTCCAAAAATATATTTGTAATAATATAACATTTGTATAAGATTTATAAAAGCAAAACCCCAACACACGAAACTGTGTTGGGGTAAAACAATCAATGCACACTACGACTTAAGACATTAACCTCATTAGAAATAAGACCCAGCTCTAATGCATCCTCGAACATCTCTATTTCTAATTTGCTAATGGGGACAACGATCCAGTTTTCGCAAAATATAACAGTAAAACAATCTCTGAATCGACTGTCGAGCTTTTCTAAACGAATACCTATGAGGTCAAATATAAAATCAATAGATTTCTCATCAGCTTCAGAAAAGTTATCTGGATCGGCATCTGCTTTGGTAGCGATTTTATCAGCTAACATATATAGCTGACACAGCTCTACAGGAAGACGATATAGATCAGTTACGTCTGGCGGAGGAGGTGAGAGGGTCAGGGTTTGAGGTGTTCCAGGGTCGTCGGTTCTTTGTAATGCTTCGGTAATTTGTTGATTTAAACTTAAAGAATAATCAGACATTTTCACATCTCCTTACAAAATTATTCAATGAACTCCAAAATGCAGAATACCATAAAAATCGAGAGGATGGAATATTTGTAAATAATGCTAAAATCTTAGATATGAAGTATTTTTTTCTAGTCTTGATTTTAATATCTGCAATTTTTTCTCTTATAAATCCCAGTGTTCCTGTAGAAGAAATTTCTAAAACAGATTTATATGAGGTTTCAAGAGTGATTGATGGTGACACGATCGAAGTATTGATTGAGGGAGAGAAAAATACGGTTCGCTATATTGGTATGAATACTCCCGAAACTGTTCATCCCTCAAAACCTGTAGAGTGTTTTGGTGTTGAAGCCTCAAACAAAAACAAAGAGTTGGTGACGGGGAAGAGAGTGAGACTAGTGAAGGATATTAGCGAGACAGACAAGTATGGCAGACTACTGAGATATGTATATGTCGGTGACACGTTTGTAAATCTTACTCTGGTAGAAGAAGGTTATGCTAATGCAGTATCATATCCCCCTGACGTAACCTTCAATGAAGAATTTAGAAAAGCTGAACAAAAGGCAAGAGAAAATAAACGCGGGCTGTGGGGCAGTGCTTGTACTAGTACCAACGTTACGACAGAAAATTGACTTTATAAGAAAAAGTTGTAAAGTTAGTGAAGTAGCCGTTCTCAATCCAATAAACACACAAACAAAGGAGGTACCTTGAGGTGAAAAAATATAAATATCTAAATCATAGTGGAGCTTATGCTAATAAAATACAGTCTTTTTTTGAAGTGTCATTCCAAATGATTGAGGAATTAATAAGTTCACACACTGTAAATAGTCAGTATGGACAATTTAGCCAAAAAAACGCCTTAGAATTTCTCGCTAAACAGAAAAAGCTAAAAGCTAAAATTCAAGTAGAAAAAAATTATTGTTTAGGTTTAATTGTCTCTGAAATAAATAGTGTTTTTGGCCCGTCCATAACAAGATTAAACATCTTAAATGAAATGATTCAACAATTCCCAGCTTCGAAAAATATTTTGCAAAGCAAAATAAGAGAAGAGAAGTTGAGACATTTAAAATTGACAGAAGAGCTCAACAGTAGCGAGCAAGGTTTGTCGGCAGAAGTAAGTAAAAGATTTACTGCTTTAGAAGCAAAGTTTGCCAACCAGACCGAAAGAATAAAACTTACTTTTGGTTTAAATTAAAAACACCCGCGGTATAATTTACAAAATTACCGCGGGTTTTTGTGTGGGGTAAATTTATTTAAGTAATTTATTTTTTTATTTCCATTTCATACTTAGTATCTAAATCAAAAAACTAATAGTTAAATGTGCTATACTCTCGAACAGATTTGGTGTTTGTAGAGGATTATTATCCTAACTGGAAAAGGAGGTATAGCTAACATGACTATTGATGAGCTATTTGAAATAACTTTTGACGAAAAAGAAAAGAAACAATTCATTGAAGAACTTAAGGTAATTCTTGAAAAACAAGATGAACTTTTTGAGGAAGAGTTAAAAAATCAAATTCTCGATGAAGAATTTCTCAATCGCAGTTACAATATATAATTTTGAGTTTACCATTATAAATTCTTGAATACGATCCAGTGGGTCGTATTTTTTTTACTATAGTGTTTATACATAGAATTTTATCTCTAAAATTTTCTCCATTAGACTTTTTTTCGTAATAATCTGCAATCCGTTTTGTGATAGCTGTATCTAGAAGGCCCAATAGTCACTCAAAACTTATATAGACACATTCCATTTAATAAAATATACATTTTTACTGAAAAAGAGTCTCACTCGGAGACTCTTTTTCATATCCTTTTCGAGCGCTCGAACTAGCTATCTCCTTGGTGACCCACTAGCGTGGCTTTCAGAACTCTATAAAGAGAGGCAATATATCAAACTTAGTATAAAAGCAATGGAGTCACTCACTTGTAAGCATTAAATATATGTTCCCATACCAACTGAAATCCAGACCAATCTTTTTGCTTAAGTCGCCCCTTATTCCTTTTTGTCCAGTCAACTTTTTTTCTAAAATTATCTTGGATTGTACTTTTGTTTCTAACTTGACCTTGATATCCTACGACAGAGTCAATGTATCCTCCCCACACTATAGGCTCGTACTCACCATTTAATGATTTGAGTACGTCCACGCCAAAATATAATTCAAGACTACAAGCCTTTCCGTTGACATTTGTTTTCACATTACCAGTTGGTCCTATTGTTGGATATTCTGTTGCAATATGAATATCTGGCAACTTCAATACTGTTATATTTGAAGGTAGCTTAAGTTTCTTCAATGAAATATATTCTCTAACACCAACAGCATCATTATCAAATAAAGCAATGATTTTATTCTGGATACCTGTCCCTGAAAAGGTTTTGACAATGTGTGTTACCTTGTCAACACCCCCCGAAACAGAAAATGTAGAAAAATCAATAAATGTATAGCAATCAACCATATGTGGAAATAACAATTGCAAAGATAACTCCAAAAACTCTTTGTCGGTTGATCCCTCAGTTATAATGATGACTTTACTTGCAAAGTTATTTGTTTCGCATACTTTTTCCTTGAAATTATAATAGCCAGAATTGACTAGCTCACTTATATCTAATGTGACAGGTAGTGACTTCGGACAACTTTCTAAAAATAGTCGAAAAATGTACGGTGCGTTAGCAGGAAATCCGTAATAAGTCTCATCTGTTTCAAGTGCAATTCGGACAAGATCTGGAGTTGTATCTAAGTCCCACTCATTTTTATATAAATAACCGTATTTGTAATTATTTTCACGTATTAGTCTGTATGCTTCAATCCAATCATTTATATTCGATTTAAGAAAACATTTCTTTATCCCTTTTGGTGTTGTAGGAAGAGAATAACCGTAATCTTTAATCCACTTTTCTCTAGTATTTAATAAAATGTTCTCAGCATTTTTTATTGTATATCCTAAAGCATCTAATCTCATCCTCGCTATTTCAGCAGTACATTCGTACTTTATATACCTATATTTACCATCTTCATTTTCAGTAAAACCTGTTTTCTTGTCTGCTTCTTGGAAAGCTATTGTTAATTCTGGGATGATATAAGACTTGCTTGTCTCTATTTCCCATTTACCAATTTTATAATCACAGTAACTACCCATATTTATATAAACATCCTGCCAAGAGTTTCACCCTGTTCATTTTTCATACGAAACTCCACGCCTGTACCGCTTCTTCTCTGAAACTCAAATGTACCGACTATTTGCTCTTGTCTTCTTTCAATAGGCACATCAACTAAAATATCAATTAGTTTCTCTCTGAAAGAAGACCATATGTTGTCATCGTCTACTAAGATGGTCGGTAATTCGTAATGTGATAAAAAAGCTTTTAGCTCAACTCGTAATGTATCGAAAGAGATAATTTTGCTACGTGCAGGAGTGTCTTCTTTTCGTAATATCTCGTATATTTTTTGTGAAAAAGCTCTGTCTAGCTTGGTGTGAACTACCCAATCACCATAAAAGCGAAGGGTAGAATTGTGTATGTTGTCGTGTTCAAGAACTTTTCTTATCTCTACAAGCAAGTAGAGTACCCTTGCTTCTGTGTCTATGGGTAGACTTTCGAGTTCTCTTCGTATCTTTGTCTGAAGAATATCTTCCTTCATACTACTTTGAATACATCGGATACTCTTTACCTTCCTCGGGTACTTCTGGGTAGCTGGGATGTTCAGACCGAATACGATCCCACTCCCAAGCGTCAATTACAGCATCACCGTCACAGCCCTCGTATGGACACATTTGCATTAAGCCCATATCAATATCTGACATAACACGGTACTTTTCTTTAGGGTATGCACGCTCACAGTGAATACAGTACAGGTAAGTCCCTTCAGGTAGGTCTCCAAACATCTTTTCCCGTTCAGTTTGCATAATCTCATTCTACTTCAGAAAGAAGTAAATGTTCAACATTTTGAATAATCTTATACAAAAGATTAATATCTCGTATAGGTTTCAAGACAATGTTTTTAGCCTTGCCTTTGTGGTCAGTGGTAGCAATTCTGTGCTCAATTAAATGTTCTGGGTCAGTTGCAGAAATAGAGCCGTGGACTCTTTTGAAGTTAGGCTTTTCTTTATGAACGATAATAGTATTTCTGATTTCATCTATCCTTTTCAAAATATGCTTGTTTCCCTTATACAATCGTTCCACCAGATCGTTTTTCTTAGAAAGTTGCTCAAGTAATTTTGAGAGAATACTTAAGTGGACATAAAAAGTTTCGCTGTATACGAC
>JAGOSI010000068.1 GCA_018062385.1 Minisyncoccota bacterium | reverse complement strand
TTGCTTTAATTCCGCTCGGAATGGTGAAGGTAGTATTTTTTGCTCAGTCAGATGTGGATGATATTTTTGTTGAGATTGAATTAAGCGAAGGGTCAATTAAGGAATCGACCGATATCGCTGTGCGAAAGGTTGAAGAAAATCTTTACAAACACGGTGACATGATTGAAGCTTTTTCAACGACAGTTGGCTCAGGTAGTATGTTTGGCTCGGCTGGAGCTGGAGCTCGTTTTGCCAATATTCAGGTATCATTAAAAGAAGATCGCGCCATAACAAGCTCAGAATTTGTAGAAGTTCTTCGTAGTGATATGTCTGACATCCGTGATGTGAAGGTAGTGGTAAACCAGCCAAGTGATGGCCCTCCAGCTGGTTCACCAGTTGGTGTCAAGCTCTTTGGTGATGATGTAAAAATCTTAACTGAATCAGCAAATAAAATTGTACAAAAATTATCTGAGATTGAAGGTGTTGCAAATATCAAAACCGATGCTGACACCAACACAACTGAAATTCAATTCGTAGTTGATCAGGAAAAAGCTGCTTTGTATGGATTTAGTCCACAAGTAATTTCGGAAACCTTACGTTCGGCAGTGCACGGTACAGAAGCGACATCAATTACTTCGCTTGATAGTGACACAGAAGTAATTGTGCGACTTAATCTCACTAATGATCCAAATATCGATCCTGAATTTGCTAACTGGACAACAGTGGATGCCCTCCAAAATATTGAGCTAACCACTCCAGCCGGAGAACGCATTGCCTTATCAGCGCTAAGCGACATCACACTTCGTGAATCTAGTAGTGTTATAAAACATGAAGACCAAAAACGAATCATGTCTGTCGGAGCTGATATTACTCCAACTGGTAATGTGTTAGAAATCACTAATGAGCTAAAAAAGCAAATTGATGAGAATATTGATTTACCAGGTGGTGTCACCTACTCAATGGGTGGTGAAACCGAAGAGTCAACTCAGGCCTTTATTGAGATGTTTTATGCTTTAGTTATCGGCATTGTTCTTATGGTGGCTATTTTGGTTTTCCAATTTGATTCTTATCGCCACACCTTCTACGTGATCTCAATTCTACCTTTCTCTTTAATTGGTATTTTGTACGGCTTGGCTATCACCGGCAGTGCTTTATCCTTCCCTTCTATCATGGGCTTCATCGCGCTGACGGGGATTATTGTAAATAACTCTATTCTTCTTATCGACATGATGAATAAAATGCGATTAAAATTCCCTGATAAACCAATTTATGAAGTAGTTATAGATTCATCAGTTAATCGTTTAAGGCCAATCATCTTAACTTCGGCCGCTACAGTCATGGGTATGACACCATTATTGTTTAGTGATGAAATCTGGATCCCGCTAGCAACTGCTGTCATTTTCGGACTTATCTTCTCGGTAGTTATTACGTTAGTTCTGATTCCGATCATCTATAGTAAGTGGCCAGGTAAAGTTAACTCAAAGTTTTAAAATCAAAATATAAAAACCCCCTCACCGAGTGAGGGGGTTTTTATATTTTGATTTTTTAAGTAGTGGCTACAGGTTTTACTTCTCGTTTTGATTTTAAGTGACCCATAACACCATTGATTAAGATAACAGCTAAAATAAATATGGCTAGGTAACTTAGGAAAAAAGTGGTCATAGTAAAGCCGGTAATACCTAAACCATAAAAAGCTGACAAGAAGCCTAGTGTGTACCATGATGAAGCTTGAACAGCGGGACCAAAGGTACTTGGCATTACACGTAAAGTCATCAGAATGGCATTCATATACAAAATACCGATAACGATAAACTGAGCAATGGCGTAATTATTGAAATAAAGCGCTCCCATATTTGAGGCTCCAAAGTAAGCCAAGGTAGCTGCTGAGAATAGAATAATAACCATTGCTACTCGCAAGACAATATAGGTAATACCCATAAAATGTCGCTCCGTTTCTTCAATCTTTCCGTCCTTAATAGCTACAAAGAAATTCAATATTGCCATTGTCGATGCTCCCACCCCCAGAGAAATACCCATTGATAATAAAATTGTCACAAATATAAATAATGATTCCATATCTATCAATAATAGCAGACTAATGAGTAATTAACTGGTTTGGATGTGTAATATCTATCTAAGCATCCCAACTAAAACCGTTTCCAAAGTGACCGTGTCTGACTGTTTGTTGAAATTGCGGTTTTCGTAAACTTAGTTGTTCGATATCATTTATATCACAATGTTCACAAACTGAAGTTAGTACCTGAATCACTTTCCCGTCTTCTACTGTGACCTGGGCTTTACCGTCACGATGTCCCATCGACTTTGTTAGCTTGCGAGCCAAAACTAATTCAAGTGGTAAAAACTCGGGAGTTTCACTGGTGACATAGTCCACTATAATCCCTTGATCCCCCGCTCCCTCTGCATCCACTCCGCCGGCGATTTCCGGACTTTGTTCAACTACATTGATAGTAACTCCAATCTGCTCCTTATAGCCTAAATCAGCAAAAACTTTAGTCGCGATATCACGGATATTTATATGGGCAGAAGTTGTGAGTTCACCACAGAGAGTAATTAGTCCATGTCCGCCCAAAACCTCAATTGCAGCTCTGGTAGCCGGATTAGTCTTTAGACAGGCATCGAGGATGGCGTCACTTATTTGATTACAGATTTTGTCGGAGTGAGACGGAGTAACTGATTCGGCGGTTTTCATTTGTGTATGCATATTTTGAAATAAGATAAATAAAAACAATCTCTAACGAAAGAGATTGTTTTTAAAACATGAATCTTCCCCTGAGGGTTGGATTTAGCACTTAACTTTAAAAGCAAGTTGCTGGGTGTCTTAGGTGGGCCAAAACCCTGTACACCTCTCTTGATTCGCTGTGAGATTATCGATTTCAATATAGCAAATAAAACAGCTCTATATACAAT
>JAGOSI010000025.1 GCA_018062385.1 Minisyncoccota bacterium | reverse complement strand
ATGTGGAATCATTCTTGCGTGTAGATCGTGTTTTACAAAGTGCTAGGGCAGACAGCGTCATCAAAACACCAGCTGAAGTGTTGGAGAAATTACTTCAAGAAAGTGGCTTGCTTGATTTTGCTTTGCGACAAACTATATATGACAGTACGAGGGTGGTAAGGCGATTGTATGATGAGGTGGAATCAATGTTTTATAAAAAAGAAGCCCTTGATTTAAAATCTGTTTTAGAACAATTGTCGTTGTGTGAAAAGTATGGAATTCCGCTCAGTGCACCATTCATTGAAACCACCAAAGAAGCGGTGGCACTAATGACTGCTCACAAAGCTAAGGGTTTGGAATTTGAGGTGGTGATTATTCCACACTTAACAGACAATGTCTGGGGCGGAAATAAAAGTAAAACCAATCTGTTTCAATTGCCTGTTACCAAGCACGTAATTAATACTAAAGAGCAAATTGAAGACGATGAGCGACGTTTGTTTTATGTAGCTATCACTAGAGCCAAGCGGGTGCTCGAATGTTCATACTCAATTATGAACACCGAAGGTAAGGATCTTACCCCGTCGCGATTTTTGGTGGAGTTAAGTGGGGATAAAATTTTTGAAAATGACACGAGTGATTATGAAAATAAATTTGTACCGACAGATAATCTAAAGACAGCAATTACCCCGAGTCTTAATACTGATTTTCTTTGTATTGCTCTAGCTTTGCATGGATGGTCGGCGACGTCATTTAATAACTACCACAAGAGTCCGTGGGATTATATTTATAAAAATGTTTTACGAATTCCGACCGTTAAAACCCCTGAACTGCAGTTTGGTAGCGCGGTACATGCGGTCTTGGAAAAAGTAGTACCAACCCTTGATTTGGATAATGAAGTTTCGGCCAGTGAAATTAAAAAGCAGTTAGATTTAGTTTTGGGTAGGTATCCTTTATCGGTGACGGAATTTACCAGAGCACATGAACGGGCATTTGAGGCTATTTTAGCTTATTTGCCAACACTAAAAAATACTTTGGCAAAAATTAATAAGACAGAGTTCAAGCTTCAGGCAGTTTTAGAAACCGGTATGGTCGACTTTCCTGAAGTGATACTAAAAGGAAATTTTGATCGAATTGACTTTGATGAATACGGCAAGGTTATTAGAGTAGTGGATTATAAGACTGGTAAACCAAAAACTCGCGGTGTAATTGAGGGAAAGACAAAAGATAGTGATGGCAACTATAAACGGCAGTTAGTATTTTACGCACTGCTACTGTCTTTACATAAAGACCCTAATTTCCATTGCAAAACAGGATTATTGTCTTTTGTTGAGCCAGATAAAAAAGGTGTTATTCATGAAGAGCAATTTGATATCACTGAAGAGGAGATCGCTGATTTAAAAAATCAAATTATTGAAGCTACAAAAATCGTGTATTCCGGTGAATGTTTAGCTTCGGTTTGTGATCCAAAGCAAAGTAAGTATTGTCACTTGGTTGAGGTGTTGGGGAGTTAAATAATAAAAAGACCGCCAACCTTCGGTTGGCGGTCTTTTTATTTTTGGTTATTCAGCTGGCGTGGTGCTGGCGGTGATATCTTTACCTTCTAGTTGACCAATGAGATTTTCAACTATGCTTTTAACCACTGGATAAGGTTGAGCACCTTCAATGGGGGCTTGTTGATTTCCTACTAAAACAAAAGATTGTGGTGTACCAGCGATTCCAGCCGTAGCACCTTCAGCTAAGCTAGCCTCAACTGTTTTCTTGTGTTTTCCGCTATCAAGACAAGCTTTAAAGGTGGTCTCCTCCACCCCAGCTTCTTTAGCGTAATCTCCTAACTTGCTGATGTTGGTAGCCTCATTAGTGCTTCGTTCTTGGAAAATTGAATTTGAATATTTCCAAAAAGCTTCATTTCCACCAAGTTCACCAACACATAGGGCTGATTCAGAAATATGATTGGCGTTGGGATGAAGTTGAGCAATTGGGAATTGTCTATAAACCCAAGCTACTTTACCAGTTACTCCGTATTCATTCATGATTTGGTTCATGGTTTCATGAAAATTTTTACAGAAAGGGCAGTCATAATCGGAATATTCTACAATTAAAATCGGCGCGTTGGGATTACCATAGATATAGTCAGTTTTATCTACAGCTCTAATATTACTTTTTGTAGTTTTTTGGGCAGTGTTTTCTGTGACTGGAGCGATAGCACTATCGCCACCAATACCACTAAAGTAAATTGCCAGTGCAATCAGACCAAATCCAAAGACTATTGCAATCGGAATCGCGATTGATGATGATTGTTGTGATGGTTCCATAAATTATGATTAATTAAGAATTATGGGAATATTGTACCATGTCTAGTTAATTTTTTAATGTTATATTGTTGGATATGGATATTTTGACAGCAATGATATTAGGAGCATTTCAGGGGTTGATGGAATTCCTGCCGGTCTCAGCCAATGGACATTTGATTCTGGCTCAGGAAATTGTTGAAATTGAATATGTTAGTCAAGTAGCGATGAGCGGGGTCTTGCATCTAGCTACTGCATTGGCCATTATTTTATATTTTTGGAATGATATCTGGGTTTTAATCCAGACCTTGATGCGTAAAATGGGTCGTTTACCAGTAAACGAAAAGGATCTAGTACTTTCTTACTCTTTGCTTATAGGTACCATCCCCGGTGTCATTTTAGGGTTTATGCTTGAGCCGGTTTTTGAAAAATATTTTACCAACGCTCTTACAGTCGCGGTAGTTTTGATGTTGTCAGCTTTTTTCTTTATGTATGCTGAATGGCGTTATTACCTATGTGCACCACATGGAGAAATTACTGTTAACAAAGGATTTAGGATCGGTCTATTCCAGGTATTGGCTTTGATTCCCGGTTTTTCACGAACGGGAGCTACTATAGCAGGTGGTATGTTGATTGGTTTGACTCGATATGAATCAACTCGTTTTTCTTTTTTGCTCGCTATACCTTTAACATTGGGTTTTGGGTTGAAAAAACTGCTAGATGTAATTGTGGTAGATGGGGAAGTGGATTGGATGCCAATAATTGTTGGCGGAATAGTTAGTTTTTTTGTGGCCTTGGTGGTGATTCGTTTATTCTTAGGCTTTATCCGTCGTTACACGCTCTGGCCTTTTATTTGGTACAGCTTAATTTTGTCGAGTCTGACTATATATTATCTAGTCTTTGTGCAGTAAATTTACAGATATTAAAACAACAAAGAATGTGTCATGACTGAATCTTCTTTTACCAACCATAAGCTAGTGTCGAGGGGAATTTCACGCTTTCGACTACCGTCCTTGAATTTAACGTGGTGGTTTTTAAGTGCATAATCAAAAACTTTTTTAGTAACCTTTACATCCTGTTCACAATATTTTTTAATCTCCTCGATCTTGCCTTCACGCCACCAGCGTACAGCTTGTAGTCCGTGACCTGATTTTTTGGCACCCACCGTGGCTTCGGCCACGCTATCGAGTCGTAGGCGTCTGCCTAAAGATTTGCGAATTTCTTCCAACAGATCAATACTTTTAATATGTGTTAAGTCCCCCGGATAATATTTATTTAAAAGTGGAATGTCGAAGTGATTGCTGTTATAGCCAACCAAAGCATCGGCCTGTTCTAAGATCGGCCAAACTTTTTGTAGTTCGTCCACTGTGACTGTCGTGTACTTGTCATCGACACTGTCATAAAAGGTGCCGACAGAAATATCAAGAGCTACAGATTCGTTGCTACCAACATCTTGAAAAGTATTTTGGGTTTCTAGGTCAAAGATAACGTAACGCATTATTTTTTGTTAGTGATGATAATGGTAGAAAGTTCGTCAATATTACCATTTTCCTCACTGTTGTGCTCAAGGTTTTTCAAGGTGAAGTCATTACTTTTGATCTCGTCTTCACCAACTATAATTGCATAAACAACACCTTTCTCTACCGCGTCGGTAATTTTTTTACCTAGTTTTTTAGTACCGATATCAGTGGTTACTTTTATGTCGCGAGTACGAAAGATTTGCGCGATTTTTTGCGCTTCTAAATTTAAAGTTGGTTCTACTGGGATGATAGTTAGAGTAGGAGCGGTGGTTTGTAGGTGTGAAGGTAAGAATTTGTGAGTCTCTAGAAAATCACGCATAGTGACATCACCCATACCAAAACCAATGCCAGAAATTGGTTCATCATCGAACATGCGGGTCAGATTGTCGTAACGACCACCACCTAGGAGAGAGCGGTTATTTTCGCCTGATTTATCAAAGATTTCAAAGACTGTGCCAGTGTAATAATCAAAACCACGAGCCAAGCTTTTGTTAAAAACAACATTTCTTATACCCAATTCAGCCAGCCCAATTACTACATCAGTCTGTTCATCACTTTTATCCAACATAAGAATAATCTCTTCAGTCAAGGTTTCATCGTTAGTTATTGAGATTAATTCATTGCGGTAAGCTTCGACATCAATTTTACTTCGCTTGTCGTTTAGTTTTGTTATGGCAGGAATATGAGATTCATGAACGCCAAGAGCAGTATATAGGCGTGTCATTAGAGCTCTGTCATTTATTTGGATTTCAAACATTTCTGGTGTAGCGCCAAAATCAATCAAGGTCTGATAAGCGAGCGCGATTATTTCAACATCAGCAGTATGATCATTACTACCAAATAAATCACAATTTAATTGCCAATGTTCGCGAAGGCGACCGCGTTGTGGACGCTCGTAGCGGAAAAGATTGGGAATAGAATACCAGCGCAAAGGGAATTTGAGTTCGCGTTTTTTACCAGCTACCATGCGGGCGATGGTAGGGGTCATTTCGGGACGTAGAGTGACTTCACGTTCGCCACGATCAATGAAAGTATAGGATTGATCATTGATAATTTCAGCATTTTCGGCACCTTTACTTCTGTAAAGATCGGAGGGCTCTAATATAGAAGCGTCGTAGCGCTCGTAGCCAAAAGATTCAGCAGTTTTGCTCCAAGTATCAAAAATATAACGCTGTATAGCCATATCTTCGGGGTAGAAATCACGCACACCTTTATATGATTCGGTTTTAAGTTTTTTATCAGTCATGTTGCTTTGATTGTAGATGAGTAAGAGTAGAGATGCAAATCAAACTAATGGTCATTATTCCACTATGTTGTGTAATTTACCTAAATAACGCAAGCGCAAATCCATCGCTTTTTGAATAGTCGACTGGAGACCTTGAGGGTCGGGTAGGCCGTGGGTTTGGAAATTACTCTCGGCCATACTAGCAGTTTGGGCTCGGATGGTGCCGAAATTTAGAAAAGTAGCAATTAGACCAGATATAGAAAATTTTATATCCTGCAATCTTTCCAAACGAAAACTACTGACCTTGCGGTTGAAAAAAGTCATTTGGTCGATGACTATAATGCGACGGTCGGTGATTACCCATAAGTCCAAAAAATAATTAGTCCAAATCATAAAGCCGGCAATTAGAGCGATAAAAGTCCAGACCATGAACCCGTACAGAATTATCGATATATGATTTTCTAGTTCAATAATGAAGGGTAAGACTTCGGAAGGTAGGGCGATAATAAAAAATAAAACAAAAATCGGAGCCAGTAACATTACCACTATGCCAAATAATTCAGCTACAATAATAAACCAGTGTTTCCTCACAACCTTAAGTACGGCTTCGTTTGGCTCGAGTTCAATTTTTTCGTATAACATAAAATTACATAATAAAAGCTAAAATTCCCATTATTCCGAGAAGGGGAAGGGTGGTGGAGAAATAAAAAATTAGAGTAATACGTGTCACTTTTTCATCTACACTATATTCCCGCCAGTGGTAATATAAAACAGCCGTAAAGACTATGTAAAACATTAAGAGGAGATAAAAACCAATTTTCAAAAACGGTAATATGGCAATATCAAAATCAACGGGAGTCATACTGGATTATTTTAGCACCAATTGCGAAAAGCGCAGGACTTGGTACTGGTCTTTGTGGGTAGTAGTGATGAAATGTTTTTGGGCTAAGATTTTGATTTCATGCGTTTGTTCGGGTTCGTGTTCAAGCCAAAGTTGCCCTTGAGGCTTTAGATATTTTGGTGCCTCAGTAATAATTCTTTCTAATAATTCCATTCCGGCTTTGCCACCATAAAGAGCCAGAGCTGGTTCATGATCCTTAACCGCGATCTCGGTTCGGTCTAAGGCTGGATCAATATAGGGTGGATTTGATAAAATAAAATCATATTTTTTATCAAAGAGAGGTGTAAATAAGTCTCCTACAAAAATCTGGTACCGATCCTCTGAAATTCTGTTTCCTTGGCAGTTGGCTTTTATAGTTTCTGAGTGTTTACTTTCAAGTTCTGCAAAATCTATTTGGGACCAAGGATAATTGCTGGCAACTGCTATACCGATACAGCCACTACCGGCGCAAAGGTCGAGTATATTTAATCGGTTTTGGTTTCGCTTAATAATCTCTAAAACCTTTTCTACCCAAAACTCGGTTTCTGCTCGGGGAATTAGTGGGTGAGAGTCTAAATTGATTTTGGTATTGAGAAAGGGGATGTAACCGATTAGATAGGCTAAAGGAACGCCGGTGGCAAGTTTTTGGCAGGCGGTGAAAAAAGCTTCGCTTTTTTCACCGCTATATTTCTCTCTTAGCAACCACTCCTCTTCACGGTTTAACATCAATACACTATGCCTGAAGTGTCTAGCTTAGTCAAAAAATTTTTAGTTTCTCACAGGTTGCCGACACACGCTTGATTAATTTTGTTACACTGTATTAAGTATGAAAAAGAACACTAAATTGTACGAGACAGTAGCAGCGCTCATGGCTCCCGGAAAGGGGATCTTGGCGGCCGATGAAAGTGACGCGACAGCAGGTAAAAGATTGGCGATGGTCCATCTCCCTAATGAGCCAGAAAATCGTCAAGATTTTCGAGAGATTCTTTTTACTGCTCCAGATATAGAGAAATATTTATCTGGTGTGATTATGTATGATTCTTCTCTTAAAAATTTCACTGACGACGGTGTACCGTTCCCAGATGTGCTGTTAGCAAAAGGAATTGTTCCTGGTATTAAGGTAGATCTTGGTACTGTAGACCTGCACGGCTTTAAGGGAGAGGTTGTAAGTGAAGGTCTTGATGGTTTGGCTGGTCGCCTTAAGGAATACTACGATCTCGGCGCACGGTTTGCTAAGTGGCGCGCAGTCATTACGATTGATGATGAGGAAACTCCAACTGACGCCGCGATTACCATGAACGCTATTCTTTTAGCTCGTTATGCACAAATTGCTCAAGCCGAGGGAATCGTTCCAATGGTTGAGCCGGAAGTGATTTATGCTGGAGATCATTCCATTATTAAAGCCGAACAGGTCACAACTCGCACTTTGCAGATTTTGTTCCAAACTCTAATGAATTATCGAGTCGATCTCGAAGGTTTGATTTTAAAATCGTCCATGGTTTTGGCTGGTGATATGTATAGTGAACAGTCTACTCCTGAGCAGATTGCTAATGCTACTCTACGCACTTTTCACATGTCAGTTCCTCACGAAGTGGGAGGTATAGTATTTTTGTCGGGTGGACAATCACCAAAGCGAGCAACTCAAAATCTAAATGCTATTGCCTCCTTAGGTGAGCAACCGTGGCCAATTACTTTTTCTTATTCACGAGCGATTGAAGAACCCTTCTTGATGGCTTGGGGCGGAAAGCCAGAAAATATACCAGTGGCTCAAGAAATGCTTTTACATGCCTGTGAAATGAATAGTCTGGCTAGTCTGGGTAAGTATGATGCAGTCCAAGACACTAAGCTGAAATAAGTTTTACTTTTAAAAAAGCAAAACCCCGCGCCTTTGGCGCGGGGTTTTTCTGATCTTTACTTCTTTTGCTTGTAGACGGTGTGAGTCTTTGAAACTGGGTTAAATTTCTTAGTCTCATACTTCTTGCTCGGGTCCTTCTTAACCTTGTTGTTGTATCTAGTGTAGTAAGTATGGCCTTTTCCAACGCCATTTTTGTCTCCAACTGAAACTAGTTTAATCAATAAATCTTGCGACATAATGCTGTGAATAATAACAAAATTAGCTAAATAGTCAAATAACTAAGCAGCGTGTAAAGCAAAGGGATTGGAGGCAGGATTGGCTAGCATATTGCTGTGAATAATCGCCAATTCCTCCTTAACAAAAATAATGTCTTGCAAATCTTCCGTTGTCAGATTATTTGAGTTTTCTTCTAATTGTTTAATTTCGTCCTCGATCCACAAATAAGCCATTTCGGTGTTGATGCGACCAACCCTAGCTTCATCAAGAATTATTTTCAAAACTTTAGGTTTTGAAAAACCGGCTTTATTATAAGTGCGAGAAGCGGTTAGTGCCTCGGTCATGTCGGCAATGCGGATTAGTTCCACCATGTCGACACTTAAGTGCAGAGCGTCGATGGTTAGAGGGTATGGAGAACCACCACCATGATAATTGTGGTGTGATCCAGCCAAGGCGCTTTCTACCGGCAAGTCCTCGGCTTTAAGGATGATTTCGGAATAGCCTTCATGGGTTTTTATTATATCCATCAATGAAGAATTCAAATCAAAACCCCTAGCCTCCATAATTTCTTGTTCTGTTTCCGAGAGGATGAACTTAATTGGTACAAAATGTACTGAGCGCAAACGATATTTTCTTAAAAACTCTTTGAGTTCGACTTCATTATCGACGTCAACTTTTTCACCGGTGCGAATTTCGAGTCGATCAATAATTTCTTGGTCTTTTTTTTCTAATACCAAACCGCGCAGGTAAAAGTCCATCTCATTATTATTAATAGAGTTATTTAAAATGAAGTTGGGAATTTCAATTTTTCCGATATCATGCAGTAAACAAGCACGAAAGAATTGTTCGGATGTCACTCCTTCCTTAGCAAACAAGTCCACTAAAATCACTTCAAAAGCTAATTCTCTCTCCACTTTTTCCTTGGCAATACGGTAGGTTTCTAGTGAGTGGGCTGCTAAATCTTCATCGTAAAGATCAATGATGGTAAACATCTCTAAATCTTTATCGGTTAGAAATTCAATCTTGGTCAAGGCTTCTTGATATTTAGATTTGACTCTAATCATTTCCTGAGCCAGGAGACCTTTCTCTTTAAGCTCGGCTTTAATGATGGAAAACTCACCTCGGCTAGCAATTTTCTTGGCTTCCGCTGTGTTTTCAGTCAATTCTACAGATGACTCATTAGGAGTTTCAGGCTGTATTTCTCTGGAAAAGTTTAGTGATTCAGGATTTTTCATGGAAATTTTATTATTACACATTTGTCTGGGGATGACTAGAGCGAGCAGTTAATCAACACTAAGATGCGTTTAAGCTAACTAATCAAACCAGTGTCCGTGATATCATAAGACCAACTACTAGTATGAACAGTTTTTTTGGTACGTAGTTTTATTTTATGAGAGTGCTTACCTTTGGTTGGGATTTTCCACCATCACGCAATGGTGGGCTTGGTGTTGCTTGTTATGGCTTGACACGAGAATTGACTGAAGATGGGGTAGAAGTCATTTTTGTGTTGCCAAGACAGCAAGAGGTGATGGGGAAACCGAGGTTTATTTTTGCTGATGCATCAAGGAGAGTGAAGGTAAGAGAAGTGTCTTCTGAGTTAAAGCCCTATCATTCCGGTAATAGTTTAGTTTATTTTATTGCTGGTTATGATGTTGATGGTAAGCCAATTATAAAATCACGCTCAATTTTGGAGGAGGCACATAGTTTTGCTCATCAAGCTGCTTTAATTGCTAAGGAAGAAGAGTTTGACCTAATTCATGCTCATGATTGGACTTCATACTTGGCGGGTGTATCCGCTAAAATTGCTAGCAAAAAACCTTTAATCCTCCATGTTCATGCTACTTCCTACGACCAAGCTGCTGGTGATAATGTAGATCCTAGTATTCATAAAATTGAAAAAGAAAGTTTTGCTCAAGCCGATAAAATAATTACTGTTAGCAACTTTACTAAAGAAATAATTGTAAAGAAGCATGGTGTCGATCCAAAAAAAGTAGAAGTGGTACACAACGGTTGCGATACTTGTGAGCCACCACGTCATGAACCAACTCTTAAAGATTTAAAAGCTCAAGGTAAAAAAATCGTCCTCTATCATGGTAGAATTACCATTCAGAAGGGGGTCGATTATTTTATAAAAGCAGCCAGACGAGTGGTGGATGTTGATCCAAATGTTGTGTTTGTTATTTCTGGTTGGGGCGATATGACCAATCAAATTATAGAGCAGGTGGGTAGAATGTCCCTATCAAAAAATGTTATTTTTGCAGGTGCATTATGGGAAGAGGAAAGAGACAGAATGTACCAGAGTGCTGATCTGGCTGTCATGCCTTCTGTGTCCGAACCGTTTGGATTGGTTCCGCTTGAAGCCTTGCAGCACGGTACACCGTCACTTATAAGCTATCAGTCTGGCGTTGGTGAGGTCTTGACTCATGTGTTGAAAGTTGATTTTTGGGATGTGGACGAAATGGCCAACAAAATTTTAGCAGCTCTCAGGTACCCAGTTATGCGTAGGCAGATAGTCGAGGAGGGAAAATGGGGTTTGCATAGATTGTCGTGGCGGGAAGTATCAAAAAAAGTTGTGCAACTTTACAGAGATTTATTAAAATAGTTTACAAATATGCTCACGGTCTGCCCATATTTTCATGTTCATCAACCCTATCGGATAAAGAAATACCGAGTTTTTGATATTGGTAATGACAATGAGTATTTTAATGATGTTAGCGAGACAGATCTCAATAATCGGCGCATTGTTGAGAAGGTGGCTAATAAATCCTATCGTCCCACCAATAAAATTCTTCAAGAGTTGCTAGATAATCACGAAGAATTTCGTTTTGCTTTATCTTTTTCTGGTACAGTCCTTGATCAGTTTGAGGAGTATGCTCCGGATGTGCTCCAATCTTTTCAGAAATTAGTTGCTAGTGGGAGGGTGGAAATTTTGGCCGATACTTATCATCATTCGTTGGCTTTTTTCTACTCAGTACCAGAATTTGAGCGACAGGTAGAGCAGCACAAAAACAGAATCGAAGATTTATTTGGAGTGACGCCAAGAGTGTTTCGTAATACCGAATTGTCCTACAGAAATGACTTAGCTAAATGGTGTGAAGATAATGGTTATTTAGGAATCATGGCAGAAGGCTGGGGTAAGTATCTTGGATGGCGTAGTCCAAATTTTCTATATAATCCGCCAAATACCAGCAAGATAAAAGTGTTGTTAAAAAACTACAAGTTATCAGACGATGTGGCTTTTCGATTTGGTAACCAAGCCTGGGAAAGCTACCCGCTTTCTGCTGAAACTTACGCCGACTGGATTCATGCGCATCATGGTGATGGACAGACTATTAATCTATTCATGGACTACGAAACTTTTGGTGAACACCAATGGGAAGATACTGGTATCTTCAATTTTTTGCGAGCTTTACCAGGAATTTTAATCAAGCATCCAGATACTACTTTTAAAACTCCGACTGAAACTCTATTGAGTTATGAATCGGTTGGAGAGATCGATGTGCCAGAAATTC
>JAGOSI010000024.1 GCA_018062385.1 Minisyncoccota bacterium | reverse complement strand
ACACTATTTGAATGCTGAACATTCATAATTTATCACTCCTATATACTTGTCTATAAGGAACTCTGACAAAAAGTCATTAAGAAATAATTTAACACACCTCTTTAAAAAGTAAATATGACATCTTTGCTCCTACTCTAAATCAATCTTCCTCATCACCTTAATCGTCTCATTCATAGACACAATCATTTTTTGGTAGTGGTCGATTTCGTCGTCACTAAGAGTGCGTTCGCGTCGGTCTTTCATTCACTATCCTACTCCTTAAAATAATCTCTCATTAAAGTGGCAGATTTCTTCACCTCTGCTAGAAGTTCATCAGTTATTTCTAAACCTTGTGCATATTTCATAATTGGACGGACTGATTCAATTTTTGCACCAAACTCTTTCATCCACTCATAACGAGGAAACATCCAAAGATGAAAACCATGTACCGAATCTTCGTTTTGAAAAAAGTAAACATCATTTATACCTAGAACTTCATCCATACCAATTCTAACTTTTTTTATTAACACACCAAATTCTCTAGCTTCATCATCAGTAAATTCTGCAATGGAACGAATTTTCCTTTTGGTAGATAAAATAAAAAAACCAGCAATTGGCACCTCCCAATCTTGAGCAACGATAAAATTGTCAGTTGTTAGAATTACTTCATCTGGAAACAGATTTGTCATAATATAGAATTGTGCATGGGGTAAGTATTGTTCATTTAAATACTTGTACTCTTATATTTAAATACAGAACCATCAAAATAACGCGCTCAAACATATTTTTTATCTAGGTTTCGGTAATGGCTTCGGCACCGGAACTCCCTTAGTATCAGAATCGTTGGCAAAAATTTTCATATAAATTAAACGTTATTAATGACAAAATAAAGAAACAAACATGAACCAATTATAAACAATAATAATGATAATTTATTCAAAAATTCAATTTGTTCATTATCTTCGTTTGGGAAGATTGGGCATAGTTTATTATCATGGTAATAAATAGTTTTATCAATTGCCTTAGCTGAGGCAATATGTGAAACCATTTGCGAAATAATTGACAAAAGTAAGAAAAGCCAAGCACTCAAAAGAATACATTTATCACTTATTCTTTCTAAATCTGTTACTACAGTAACTGACAAAACTATTTCTCCAGCTGTAAGAGCCAATAATCCTCTGTCAAAGGTTTTTTCTGAATCTATTTTTGTTTGTGTCATCAGTTCACGCTCTTTCTCAGTCATACTTGAATATTATATCCCATCTATTCCCCTCATCACCTTAATCGTTTCATTCATAGATACAATCATTTTTTGGTAGTGGTCGATTTCGTCGTCGCTAAGAGTCCGCTCGCGACGGTCTTTGAGCCACTTTTGGGCGGGTTGGTAGCCACCGATGTAAAATTCCCAAACTTCCTTTGGCACGTTACCAAAGTATTGTGAAGCGTTGATATAGACATTGCCATCTCTATATTCGAGGTGTTTTTTCTCCACTACATTATTACCACCAATTGGGAAAGTAGTGATGAACTCGCGCACGGCCGAAGGCGCAAGGAGATGCAATTCGCGTAAGTGCCGGCCGTGCGCCACCAACCTTTCAAACTCCTCCCGACTAGACGGATACGGTACTCGTGGGAAATCAATTTTCAAAAACTCTTTGTAAGTCTCGCGATATTTTGGTGAATGTAATACAGCATAAATATAATCGAGAATATCTTCTGGTGTTGTCTCCCCTGCTGTTTCATTTATCTTTTGCCAGATAGTACTGTCGAGATTCGGGGTTTTAGATCCGTCTTCGTGGTAGAGGTAGAGAGGGAAAATTTGCTCAGCACCTTGCATGCCTGGAGCAGTCCACCCTCTTCTGTCAAAAATCTTGTTTGTAATAAAAACTGGCTGTGACAAATTATTGGCAAAACCCCTTTTTGCTATTAAAGCAATATTTTCTTTCAGTAAATGTTTCATTACATTGAAGCGTGAGTTGCAAACAAAACCATTTTGTTTGCCCGTATAGTAAACATCTCTAAAATCAAAAGGACGATAACTAATTTTTCTATAATTTGACTTATCGTGAATACTTTCAATAATATCTATTTTCGCTCTACCAATTTTCCAATCACGAGCATCACTAGTCTGATATTTTGTTGCAATCTCCTCTTCAGACAACAAAACAAAATCATTAACTACTTTTTCTAGAGATTCTTTATCAAAATGTATAGTTAGACTATCACGAACTGATTCCACGCCAGAGACTGCTTCTCTAAATAAATTCTCAACCTTAAACCCCTTCTCATACTTCTCCTGCAATCCAAAATCCTTTGGTACAAAGAAATTGTATTCGGAATCTGGTGTTAATTTTTTCCACTTAGTTGTAGAAAAATCTAGCTTGTTAAGCTGTTCAAATTTATAGGCTTGAGTGCCGAGGAGTTCGGCGTGATGGACGCGGGCGCGAGCATTGCTTGCGCCCTTTGTTTTCACAAACAAGTTTATCGAAACTCCCTGCTGAATCGCAAACACATTTTCATCTTTTCCGCCGTCTTTGGCTTTTTCTTTTTTGGTGGCACTACCATGCAAATCTAAAATATAAATTTCATCAAAAGTTTCCATCAAATGCTTACGCATTTGCCGATGTGTGACGCCATCAATAAAAGAATTGTTGGTAATCATGGCGACAATTCCCGAACCAGTCTTTTCAATCGCATTTTCGGCAAAGCGAATAAACTTTATATAATCATCATCAAGATTGATTTTTCTTTCGTTCAAATCTTTTTTGTAGTCTTGTAGCAAAGCACCGATGTGGGTTGGTTTACCATTTTCATCTTTCGATGGATTCATGGAACTTACCGCATAAGGCGGATTGCCCACCACCACCATAATCGGCATTTCACTTTTTATCTTTGAGGCTTCATTAGATTCTTGAGTAAGCCACTGACTCATAAAAAGATTTGGTACTTCGTGGACTGATTCTTCTAAAGAATTGGTAAGCCAAACCGAAAGCCGTTCATTTTTACCTTCATAACCAAGCTCCTTTAGAGTCACTCCGAGCTTGAGGTGCGCCATAGTGTAGCTCGCCATCATCAGTTCAAAGCCGTGTAAGCGTGGCAATAATTCTTTGGCTACATAGCCATTCCATCTTCCCTCTTGTCCTTTGAATGAACGATGAATTTCGTGAATTACTTCATTAAGAAAAGTCCCAGTACCAACAGCTGGATCGAGAATTTGCACTTTATGAATTTGTTCTTTTATTTTCTTGTTACTGTCCTTGGTACGATTATCGACTCCCTGCACACGAAATTCGTGTTCAATCTTAGTGGTATCAGCCAGACCTTTCTCCAAACCAAATTTATTTTTGAGAAGATGATCAACCGAACGCACAATGAAAGAAACTATTGGCTCAGGTGTGTAGTACACCCCACGACTTTTTCGCAGACCTTGGTCGTACAAAGACAAGAAAGTTTCATAAAAGTGTAATACCGGATCTTTTTGTTTGTTTTCAAATTCCTTATGCATTAGTTCGTGAACATTGGTACTTTTGTAGGCTTCAATAAGACTATCGACCATCCAGGCAATTTTGACATCGTAGTCAGTACCTGCCACATGACCAAAAAACTTTTTCAAAAGTGGATTAGTGGAGGGAAGTAAATCGTGAGCTTCGTGACGAGAAAAGTCGGAAAGTGATTCATCGAAATAACGTGCTACAAATAAACCGTAGACCAAAGTCTGAGCGTACATATCGGCAAATTCCTGCGGGGAAAGATCATGAATCAAAACTTCTTTGAAAGCTAAGTATTGAGAATAGATTTCAGATTGTTGATTTTCTTCTAAAGCAGCCAGAGAGTTGTCGCGTACTAGGCGTGCCTTGCTCGCCATAATCTCCGCCAATTTTTTAGCCGAACGAATAGTTCGCGTGGTCGGGGTAATATAATCTTTAATCAGATTTTCAAACTGAGCAAAATTTTCTTCGTGGGGAGTAACAGTATTTCCCACTCGACTGGCAATAGTAATTTTTGCCAATTCACCACTTTCATCAATAATCTGAAATTCTAAATAATTAGTGAGGAGGATTTTTCCAAAAGCTTTTACGTATCGCTCGGCTTGTTTTATTACTTCCTTATCAGCGATATCGACAGTCACATCCTTACACTCGGCGTAGGCGACAGGCACATCGTTGCGTTTAAAAAGAAAGTCAGGAGCGTTGCCACCAGTGTAGGCTGGCTCATTTATTACCTGCACATCGGGTGACAACCCTTCGATTAAGCGTTGAAAAGCTGGACGATAAGCATGCTCACGAGCATCACCCGAAGCCAGCACTTTTTGAATTTCAGAAATATATTGTGACACCCCGCTCATATATATGGATAGTTATAGCATATTTTTGAGGATGGTATCAAAGTAACACTTTCTCAAATTAACTTAGAATTAATCTGGCTTACTCTTTATAAAATCAAAGCTAGATGAATTAGTATTAAATACTGCTCGTGCTTTTGCTATCAATTCTTCCGTTTCTTTCAAATCCTCACCGCCGTAAACGCTTAAAAAATCTGATATAGACATAAATTTTCTATGAGTAGTTTCAAACTCCTTTTGAAAATCTTTAATTTCTACTAGGTCACAGTAGTAATAAGCAATTCTCCATCCCAATGAAGAAAATTCTTGTATATGAAAAAGTTGAGCGTTATCAACCACTACTGAAGCCTCTTCAAAAACTTCGCGAATCACTGCCCTGTCTGGACTTTCTCCTTGCTCAACCTTACCCCCAGGAATATCCCATCCTCGACTATTTTTGACGGCAAGAATATTATCATCTTTATCAAAGACAAACGCACAGACGGCTGTAATTTCTTTTTCGTTCATTTTCTTTTATACACCTAAGCAATAGCACAAAAGTAATTGGTAAAAATTCTTCTAACTAAATATAAACAAGTTATAACATATTTTTGAGGATGGTATCAAAAAGCCCGATTATATATAATCGGGCTTCATTACGAGAATTTTTGCCAAGGTATTTCTCAGAACCTTTATTAGTTACGTGCCACAAAAGATGGGCAAAAGATTATTTCTTCTCTAAAGTTCTTGTGAGACCGACAATCATTTGATTGTATTCCTCTTGCCAGTAGAGCTGATGTTCATCGCCGACTGATTCTTCTAGAGATAAATATTTGTGCCCCCCGTCAGAGCCATAATCAACAACACCCGTCATCTGTTTGTCACCAAACACGTCAGGGTTTTGCTCATCTTTACTTTTACGAACCCAAACTTGAATCCCTTCAGTATGCCAGTCATGATCGACTGTGTATTTTTTTCCCTTATGATTGAAGACGATTCGGAAACCTCTCCCCTGTGGACCATCGAATCTCATGGACAAGAATTTATTGGCAGAAGTTTTATAGACACGATCAATCAATTTTTTTAGATCTTCCTGACTTACTACCGATTCTAAATTTTGATTGGATTGACTTGCTACTGCTCCTGTTGAAAAAATAACAAAAAATACAACTAGTATTATTTTAATCATCTTTACTTCTCCTTTATTATTTAATTTAAAAAGTACCGAAATTTATAACCTTACTATTAGACACTAACAATAGTTTTATGTCAAATTGGTCTACAGACGATTCCAAGAGGAATTATTCTTACTTTTATGTAGAAAATTATAATCAAATCATTACTATAGATGTGCTAAAATTTAGTAACTAACTTTAGAAAATAATTTGCCTATATTTTATGCACTACGAAGCTAAACAATTTAACATTCCGGAACTTGTCGGCATCAGCCAAGAAACAATTGATTTACACCTCGGTCTTTATCAAGGCTATGTGAAACACGTCAATCTGATCAACGACAAAATCAAAGCCTTTAGTCATGACATGGAAAACAACGCCTACGCCATTGCCGAAATGCAACGCCGATTGGGTTTTGAATTTGGTGGCATGCGAAACCACGAATACTACTTCACTCAGTTTGAAGGTGGGGTAGAGTCTTTGAAAGATGGAAAATTGAAAGAGATGATGGAAACACAGTGGGGTAGTGTTGAGAATTGGTACAAAGAATTTGTAAACATTGCCATGACGCGAGGAGTCGGCTGGGCTATGCTCTACATCGACCGTTCCACAAACCAACTCGTGCACACTTGGGTAGACGAACAACACCTTGGTCAATTGGCTGATCTCGATATAATCCTTGCGCTCGACATGTGGGAACATTCCTTTATGCGTGATTATCTACCAAGTGCTAAAAAAGATTACGTGACTGCTTTCTTCAATAATTTAAATTGGGAAGTGGTGGCAGGGAGGATTTAAAGACTTGAGAGGTAAAACAAAAGAGAGACTTATCATGGTAGTGATAAGTCTCTCTTTTTGTCTAATTTGTTTCTATTCTACTTAAAGTTATTTGTAGATTTATCTTCTTTATTTCTGTTTTGCCATTTATAACTGACGAGGAATATAGCTAGAATCAAAATAGCAAAAAGTGAAATAGGAATTACAGAATCTAGCAATGTTTCAAAATCAATGAAACCAAAGACAAATAGCAAGATTGCTCCAGTCAAGAAAAACCATATTTCACCCATAGGGTGTTCTATAGTCCAAATTACTTTTAAAAATTTTTTCATGAAATAATTTTTTTATTAAAATAAAATGTGAGAGTCTAGACTCTCACACTTTTGATTTATTACTATCTAATGCAACTCATTCCAAAGTTGTTTAACTAAAATTCCGGGAAAATGATAAGCAATAGCTGCCTGCATAGCTTGCGCTAGAGTCGGCGCATATAATACTGCATAGTATAAAGCAACAGGAACAGCCTCCCCTCTCACCTCCTCCAACTCCGCTCTTGGAATGACCTCAAAACCGAGAGCGTCACCAGCTTCTAGGGCGGTGATACCATCGTCTTGAGTTAGACCATCAAGTTTGTGGTTGGTGTTGTGAACTGATTGACCAGCATATACTACTGTAGAGCAAAGAAAGAAAACAAGCAAGGCGATTAGCCAGTGTTGAGTTTTCATTTAAAGAACTCCTGAGTAAAATTGAAAAAAGTGTTACTGAAATTAGACAGTAAAATACTGATTTACTTACTTTATTGTCCAAGTACAACCTTATATTACTAAACATTTTATTTCAATCTTTACAAATCAAAAAAAAAAATGGTATGGTCGAAATAACAGTTCACCTTCGGTGAGTGTTGTTCTTTTTATTTTATTGGAGAATTTAGATGAGAAACAAGAAATGTTTGGTTTTGGTTATTTGTAGCTTGATTTTTGCTAGCACAGCTAGCGCCAATGAAGAAATTGGCGTACAGGAGAAACTTAAAAAAGCTTATGAACTGTATTTGCAAGACCAAAGTGTAACTTTGAGCAAAAAGAGTTGGCGAATGGGATTTGATTTTTCCTATATGTCCAATGAAAAAAGTTTTCTGTTCACACAGCAAGAAAGTCGTCTGGTACAAAGTGGGGTATCGGTCAATTACGGTCTGACTGACCGTATTGAATTATTTGGTCGAGTGCCGATTGTATATGAAAATTATACCTTTAGAGATATATTTTCAGGTGACAAACAAAATCTGTCTGGTGTCAATTTAGGTAACATTACACTTGGTGCCAACGTGACGTTGTTTCGGGTAAAAAACGGACCAACTGTCACTTGGCAAAGTGCTTTTCTTGCTCCCACTTATACGGGAAATTTTCTTACTAGCAAAAGTGCAGTTTCAACTGGACTGACTGTCTATCAAGATTTTGACCCAGCCTTCTTATATGGTGGTCTATCTGGTACCAAAACTATTGGTGGCAATCAATTTGATGGCTTCGGTTATCATGCAGGATTTGGTTTTTCATTAAATCATCGCTTGGCTTTAGGAACAGAAATCAGTGGTGGATATAATTTTGGTCAACAAATGTTTTTTGCTAATCGTGAATACGCTCAACTTACTGGTCGTGCGACTTTTGTCTTAAGTCAGAAAAATCTTATCCAGCCAAGTGTGTCATTTGGGTTAAATGAAAACACTCCCGACTATATATTAGGCATGCAGTGGACAAGGAGATTTTAGATGAATGGACTAAAAATCATTTTTATCTGGCTGTCTCTTTCTCTCCTTTCAAGTTGTATTAACACTGATTTACCAAAACCAAACTACGAGTTTGGTGACAAATCTAACTTAGATGCTATTCGTTGGCAGGGAGTCATACGACAAGACTTAGATTTTTCTTGTGGTATTGCTTCGGTAGCTACTGTTCTAAAATATCATTTTAGCTATGAAGTAACTGAAAAGGAATTATTGCAAGATTTCATCAAGAAATTATCCGAACAAGAGCTAAATGAAGTTTTTGAAAAAGGAGCTTCTTTAGCTCAATTGGGGGATTTACTGCTTGATAGAAATCTTGCAATAAGAAATTGGCGATTAGAAATAGATGAGCTACGAAAACTTACCGGGGTTTTGCCAGCGATTGTGTATTTGGAAACGCCTGACTTTCGTCATTTTGCGGTGGTACGTGGAGTGAGTGATTATCAAGTATCATTAGCTGATCCATCACGTGGGAATGTGAGATTAACGATTGGTGAGTTTTTGGAGGAATGGCAAGGGCGACGAGCTTTGCTCGTCGCCCAAAATCAACAACACCTCAAAAAAGCTTTTCTTCAAATACCAAATCCCCAAGACTCTGATTCCAGAGTAGAAATGATGCGTTCTATAGTTATAAAAGTACGATGAGTAATTTTAAGCAGACAGTTATACTGTCTGCTTTTTTATAATCAACGAAAGAAAATTGGAATGTCTTCTTTTGGGGTCGGGCGCAAAGCGTCCGACCCCTTTGTATTTATTTCATCTTTCTCCTCCTCAATCACCCACTCATCTGTTACTTTAGTTTTTTCTGATCCCACCTCTGTGTTTTTATCATCCACTTTTATCAATTGTTCTGCCATCTCACCATAACCCATACCATATTCCGGTTTATACAAGCGCCACAAAATAATTCCCATAATGAAATAAGAAATAGGCACAATATAAAAAGCAAAAGTCGGCACCACAAATGACGCCATTGGTAAATCAGCAAACCACAGAGCCAGATTGTTGATATAAGTCAGCGACCAATAAGTCGGAAATGCCATGATCCAAGCTAAGCTAGGAGAAATAAAACCCAGCATACCGGTAGCAAAAGTGAGAAGCATAGCGATCGGCACCATTGGCAACACCAAAAGATTTACCACTACTGCCACCATCGACAATTGTCCGATTTGGTAAAGCAGAAGTGGCAACACTGCAATCTGAGTAGCAATAGTGGCCACTAAAAATAATCTCATACCTGCAAAGCTTGGTACTTTGGAAAAGTATTGTTCTAAAATTGGTGCAAATAAAATGAGCCCCAGAGTCGCTAAGAATGATAATTGAAAACCAACATCATATATCAAGAGAAAAGGATTGAAGAGGAGCATAACAAAACCAGCAAACAATAAAACCCGCAATACTAAATATAAGCGTCCGGTTGCTTGGGCTATCAGCAATATGCTGGCCATGATACTAGCCCGCATCACCGTAGCGGAAAGACCAACCAAAAGCGCAAAAGAAATAATCGCCATAATTCCGGCAACAACCCTAAGTCGAACCGACAAAAAATATCCGAGTACAAACATGACAAACGCCACGACAAGCATGACATTGTATCCAGACAAAACCACAATATGAATAATTCCCGTCTCGCGAAATGCACTTTCCAGCTCTTCTCCCAAAGCTTGTTTCACACCGAGAAGAAGTCCTTCACCAAGACCAACCGCCGGCTCAGCAATTGTCTTTTCAATATTATTCATGAAAGCAGATTTGAAAATGAGTAACTTGGCAATAAGCGGATTTCCTAAATTACTATTTACAATTTCAACCTCTGCAAATGAGATTTGATATTCTGCTCCTTGGGCCAAAAGATAACCTTCATAATTAAACGTCCGCCCAAATTCAGTGGTGAAATTTTCTGGTAAAGACAATTTACCTACCACTGTCACCTCATCACCATATTTAACCAAAGCATAACGATCGGTGGTAACCAAAATTAAATCTTCTCCACTTCTCACAAACAGTCGTAAACTATTTTCCCGTTGATCTGGTTCCTTTGCCACAATTCCGTTTATAGTTATTTTCTCACTCACCTCATCAGCGAGCGGAGAGTTGCCAAATTTTGATTCTGCTAATTCTGTCCGCCACACTCCCAAAACAAAAGCGATTAAAATTAGAGACATCATCAACCAACCTTTGATTTCGACGGTCGAAATTTTTGACCGATACCAAAATAGGAGAGACACCAAGGCCATTAGGATAAACCAGATGAGTACAGGTGGAGATATTTCTAAAAAAGTAGCTACTCCGACTCCAACGGAAAAAGATAATATTAAGCTGTAGAAATATTGTACTGACATTATAAAATCAGTTAGAAAAAAGCTTGATAATGTCTTCATTATAACAAGCTAAGAAATATAAAAGACCGCAAACATTACATTTGCGGTCTGAGAAGAAGATAACAATTTACGTAGCTATTATTGTTTTTTTAATATTTGAATGATATTGCTTCAGAAATCTAATGGCAAATAATAATGCAAAAAAGATTATCGCTTCAATAACTAAATCAGGTGAATAAGATTTATAACGAAAAACAAAAGCTGAAAAAGTTAGTAGCAGAATTGCAAAAAACGCTACGGGGACCGTCACAATTAACTCATCATTAATTAGTTCCCAAGAGGCATAGACTACGTAAAAACATAGAAATAACATGATCATGAGAAATGTACCGTCAATGATAAATGCTAGGCATAGCAAAATAATCCAAAAATCATTTACTAAAAGATTTTTTGTTTCTACCTTTTTTAGACTTATCGCAAAAACAATAAGCGCAACCATGAAAACTGAAGTTGCATAACCAAAATCAGTCTCATGTGTATTTGATGCGCTTTCCCAGATTGGTGGAAAGATTGATAACAATCTATCGCCTGCCATATCTGGAACTGGTGGTAAATATGAAACAACCAAATAATTACCGACAACAACAATACCTATAACGAACAGCAGCTTTGATAAGTGTGACATTTGTAAACCTCCATATTAAAGAGCAAACTTGCTATTTTCAATAATTTCACACTTAATTTAAATTGTCAAAAAAAACACCACAGCTAGTTTGGCTGTGGTGTGAGAAATTTTTTATAATTAAGCGGCTTTTTTTGCGTTTATTTTTTGATACAAGGTGGAGATATTTATATTAGGCATACCACCCAATCTTCTCTTTCCTTTCTCCGCAATTTTCGCCTGCACAATCGGCATAAGCTTATCTCTGACCCTCTCAAGTTCACAAAGTACATCATGGTACTGTTTTTTGTTTGCTGGAACAGACTTAAGTGCTTCACTCACTAAATGCAAAAAAGATCTTAGGTGTGGCAGATCTAAAACATACAACTCGTTAATATGAGCATTAAGTACAGCCTCGTACTTTGTGGCATTTTTTAGGATATCATTTGAAAAAGACATTTGAGCCCCTTTTCTTTAATTTAAAAGTTTCGCAAAGAACAACTGCGACT
>JAGOSI010000067.1 GCA_018062385.1 Minisyncoccota bacterium | reverse complement strand
GGTATCTTCAATTTTTTGCGAGCTTTACCAGGAATTTTAATCAAGCATCCAGATACTACTTTTAAAACTCCGACTGAAACTCTATTGAGTTATGAATCGGTTGGAGAGATCGATGTGCCAGAAATTCTGACTTGGGCTGATACTGATCGAGACTTGACCGCTTGGACTGGCAACGACATTCAGCGCGATGCTATTAATACTATCTATGCGATGGAGACTCAGGTGTTGCAAACTGAGGATCGAAAAATAATTGAGACTTGGCGCAAACTGCAAACCTCAGATCATTTTTATTATATGTGTACCAAGTGGTCGCATGATGGTGATGTGCATGCTTATTTCAGTCCTTACCAATCCCCATATGACGCATATATCGCTTTCATGAACGCCCTTAGTGATTTACAATTAAGAGTACAACGGATTAATGAAACTTTAGTCGCTTCATCTTTAAAAGTTGATGAAAATGTGACCGAGGTTGATGTTAAGCAGGAGATTAATGAACGTTTGCAGGTGGAAATAGAGGAGGAGGTAAAAGAAGCATCATTGGTATCATGGTGGCAAAAACTCAGGAATAGTTTTCGGTCATGGCTTATGAAGATACCGTTCTTTAATAATTCTCAAAAGTAAGATTAGTTCTTAAATTTATATGCCAAAAAAAATAACCACAACCAGCAAAGCTAGTACAAAAATTGCAGTTAAAAAAGTTGCTAAAAAATCGGTGGCAAAAAAGACTGTTGCAGTCACAAAAAAAACTCCTATGAAAAAAGCGTCAACACCAAAGACTTTGGTTTACGCTGAAAATGAACAGTCCTTTTGGGTGAGTAACGGTGAGGTGTTAAATAGTCTCACAGCTTTATATCAAGCTTTGGCCAGTATGGACGAAGAGGTTTTTACTTACCATGTAACAAAGGATAAAAACGATTTCTCTGATTGGGTGGAAGTGGTTCTTTGTGATGAGGTATGTGCCAGTGATTTAAGAAAAGCCAAAAATCCAGACAAGGCCTGCATGGTGGTAGCGAAACACCTCAAGAAGTACAGCGCTTAATTTATGGCTAGAGCTATCACTATTGGTAACGGAAATTTATTAATCGGACTTGATCGACGTGGTCAAGTGCGTGATTTGTACTATCCTTTTGTCGGTGAATCCAATCATGTGAGCGGGGCTAGTGGTAGCTTTGTGCATCGAATCGGTGTGTTTGTGGATGGGGTTTTGTCGTGGCTTGATGATAGTGATTGGAAAGTTTCTATTGGTTCAACTGAACACTCTTCCATTGGTAGTATGTTTGCAGTTAACGATAAGTTGGGGGTGAGTCTCTCGAGTAAAGAAGCAGTACACAATGAACAAAATGTTTTTGTGAGACATTTTACTATCACTAATAATAGTGAGGAAAAAAGGGAGGTTAAACTCTTTTTATCACAACAATTTCGTATCTTGGAATCTAGAAGAGGTGATACCGCTTTTTATGACCCACGAGTCAATGCTATAGTGCATTATAAAGGAAATATCGTTTTTTTAATAAATGCGTTTATAAACGATAAACAATTTACCGATTACAATATTGGATTGTTTGGTATTGAAGGTAAGGAAGGGACTTACTTTGATGCTGTTGACGGCATGCTTGAAAAAAATCCTATAGAGCATGGTTCGGTTGATTCAATTATTGGTTTATCAGCAGAAATTTCTGCCGGCGCTAGCGCTGAGGCTTATTATTGGATCGCCTGTGGCGATTCTATCCCGCTAGTACATACCCTCGATGAATATGTTTTAAAAGAAAAACCAGAACGACTAATTGCCACTACCGAAGCTTATTGGCAGGCTTGGTTGGAGAAAGATACTAGAGACTTATCAATTTTGTCTGAACCTCTAAAAGCCTTGTATGATCGCTCTTTGGTGACAATGAGAATTCACAATGATAATCGTGGTGGAATAATTGCCTCTAGTGACACCGATATGCTCCATCACGGTCGTGATACCTACAGCTATGTGTGGCCAAGGGACGGTGCTTTTATTGCTCTGGCGCTCGATGTTAATGGGCATGACGATGTGGCTAAGCGCTTCTATTCCTTTATGGCTGACCGAATCGAACCAGGGGGATATTTAATGCACAAGTATCGCACTGATGGAGCGATTGGTAGCTCTTGGCATCCGTGGATGCAGGATGGTCGACCACATTTGCCAATTCAAGAAGATGAAACAGCTTCGATTATTTTTACCTTATGGCAACACTACGAACGTAATCGAGATTTAGAGTTTATTGAATCCTTATATAATCCGTTTATTGAGCCGGCAATGAAATTCATGTGTGAGTATATTGAAGCTACTACTGGTCTACCACAAGCCTCTTATGATCTTTGGGAAGAGAAGTATGGTACTTCTACCTACACCGCGGCCTCAGTCTATGGGGCGCTAATGGCTTCTTCTCGCTTTGCTATGCTTTTAGGTAAAGAGGATGACGCTCGTACTTGCCAAGCGATCGCACAGAGAATGCAATCAGCAATCGGTGAAATTTTGTATGATAAAGATTTACAAATGTTTGTAAAACATGTGATTCATAAAGATGATGGTGAGTTGGTCTATGACCGCACTCTCGACACCAGTAGTTTTTATGGACTGATTTTATTTGATGTATTTGATGTCGATGATCCTCGTATTGAAAAGTCAGCCAAAACTGTGATGGAAAAATTACAGGTACAGGCGAATAGCAAGGGTTTTATTCGTTATGAAAATGATAAGTATTACCGCATGCAAGATGCCGGTTCTCCTAATCCGTGGGTGATTACGACTTTGTGGATGGCCGAATATCTAATCAAAAAAGCTAAGTCACTAAAAGACCTAAAAGCGCCCCTTGAGCTTTTGGAGTGGACTTGCTCACACGCTACTACTGGCGGAGTACTGGCGGAGCAAATGCATCCAAATACTCGTGAACATCTATCAACCTCACCTTTAATCTGGAGTCATGCCGAGTATGTTTTAGCGGTTGATGAGTATGTAAGGAAGGTAGGGGAGTTAAGTAAGAAAAAGTAAATATCAGCTAATTCTAAACTTAAATTATTTAAAAATAGATTTTTTCTCCAGAAAAGCTTTCGTCTGCATTAACAATAACATTAGTCCTATCACTAA
>JAGOSI010000066.1 GCA_018062385.1 Minisyncoccota bacterium | reverse complement strand
ATGAGTATTCTGGAGGAATATGCAAATAGGGAAAGACGAATTGGTCGGTAATACTAAATTTATACCAGAAGTTATTTATGAGGATGAGGCGGTGATGGCGATAAATAAGCCATACGGTATGTTGGTGCACGAAGATTGGACTTCGGGCACGGAAGGTACAGTAGTGGAGTGGTTTCTAAATAAGGTTCCTAATGCTTTTGGTGTAGGTGAAAATACCGAGAAGCCAGATGGCACCAAGCTTGAGCGTTCGGGTATTGTACATCGTCTTGACCGTGAGACTTCAGGGGTGATGATTTTAGCTAAAACAGCGGAAGCACACGCTTTTTTGAAAGCCCAGTTTCATGATCGTTTGGCCAAGAAAGAATACCGAGCTTTTGTTTATGGACGGATTCATGACAAGTGGGGTACTATTAATCGTCCAATTGGTCGCAAGGCGGGTGACTTTAAAAGACGTTCAGCTGAGCGGGGAGCTAAAGGTACTTTGCGTGATGCTATCACTCATTTTGAAAGAATTGGCGTCGGTGAATATGAGAATGAATCTTTTTCTTATCTTAAGCTTATGCCACAGACTGGTCGTACTCACCAGCTTCGGGTACATTTACGAGCGATTGATCGGCCGATTGTGGGAGATGAATTGTATGCTGAGTACAAAATCAAAACTTCAAATAACCTTGAATTAAATCGTTTGGCTCTACATTCCCATGTGTTGGATATTGTTTTGCCAAACGAGCAAAAACAACGTCTAATTGCTCCTTTGCCCCATGAGTTTGAATTGGCAGCTGAACGTATTGCAGAGTAGGTCGGCTTGTGGTAGATTATGGCACGCTTAAACGCATCTATCGTTTAGAAAATTATTATATGAAAACAGCAGTTACAGGGGTAGTTATTTCACCCGTAAATATGGAAGAACGTAGCAGTCTTGGCCTACGAGCTGGGGATACTGTTCGTGTGCACCAAAAAATTCAGGATAAGGGTAAGACCCGTATTCAGATTTTTGAAGGTTTGGTATTAGCTCGCAAGCATGGTGATGAACCAGGAGCGACTTTTACTGTCCGCAAGGTGGCGAGTGGAGTTGGAGTAGAAAAGGTTTACCCTCTATACTCACCATTGATCGATAAAATTGAAATTGTAAAACGTGCTCAGGTGCGTCGTTCAAAACTTTATTATATTCGTGAGAAGGTGGCTCGAGAAATCAAGCGACAAATGCGTCGTACTACCATGATGGGAGTAGCAACCGAATCAGAAACCGAAGCCGCTATTAGAGCTGCTGCTGAAGCTAAGGCTTTGGAAGAGGCTGAACTAAAAGCTAAGGAGATTAAAGAAGCAGAAGTGGTAGCTGAAACGCCTGTTGAAGCTACACCAGAAACTACTCCTGAGGTAGTGGTTGAAGTCGAGAAGAAGGACTAATAAATCTAGGGTTCCTAAGGGACGAAAAAACTAGACTTTCAGTCTGGTTTTTTCGTCCTTCTCCAAATCCTCACACCTTGAAGTGCTACATCTTTTCGTGCATAATGCACGAGTTGAAAAACGCTGAGGCCCAGGTGGCGAAATTGGTAGACGCACTACCTTGAGGTGGTAGCGCCCTTACGGGCATGCTGGTTCAAATCCAGTCTTGGGCACCAAAAGATTAAGTTTTAAATTAATCAAACCAAAAATACAAAAGCGCGACCCGAAGGGTCGCGCTTTTGTATTTTTAGGTATAATACGGCTATGACCTTCCAAAAACTAATTATCGCTTTGTTTTTAATACCAAGCTTTATATTAAGTGCTGTGCCACTTAGTGTACAGGCTAAAACAATTTCTTCTGAACAGCACCGCTTAGAACTTATTGCGGAGCTACAAGACCTGCTCTCGCAATTATTAGTCATTCAAAAACAACTAGAAGAGAAGCGAGGCTATTCTTCCTTAACTAATTTATTAACAAAAAACCGCACTCCATACGAATCACAATTTTATAATTTTTCGCACCGAGCCATTTATTTTGTAGACAACAATAAGCTGATTAATTCAGAAAGCAGGGGAGGAGTAGGTAATGTAGATCAAAAACTCTTTGATCTATTTACCGCTGTGGTGGGAGAGGTGGAGGTTAATAAATATGTCGATGAGTGGCGAGTTTTTGATAACAAAAATGCCGACCTGGGCGCTTATGTGGAGTTGATGCCTACTACCGCTAGTGGCCCGAGAAATTGGATTGTTGGGGTGAATATGGCAGATTACGACTATAGTGTTACTAAGTCCTTTGCTAATTTATTTGTACACGAGTATGGACATATTCTTTTTTATGACAAACCAGATTTTATGACAAGTTACAAAAATAATTTTTGGACAACTAGTGATGTTAAACATAGTGAAAAAATAAATAAAGTCGATGGTGAAGAAAGATTAGACTTGACTCAAGATTATTATGAGAAAAATAGTCAACGTTTCGTGAGTGACTATGCCACTGTGAGTGTGGATGAAGATATGGCAGAAACTTTTGTTTATTTTATCCGTGAAGATAAACCACTGGGTAATACTATTCGTGATCAAAAAATCCGAACCTTTTATCAAGAACCAGATTTGGTAGGAGTTAGAACGAAGATTAGAGCTAATTTAAGAGTATTGGGAGTGATGTAGGATTTAAATATCTACCCAACTACAAAATGCAGGAGTACAATATTTGAGTGACGGGATTGTCACGAGTTATCAGTTCTTAAGTATAAAAACATATGTCATTAATTAAATGGGAACCGTTTGATGAATTTGATCGATTATTGCGAGATCATCCACTCATGTCTACCGCGCGTAATGCACAAGTAGGGTTTGATATGGCGGTTGATGTGTACGAAGACGGAAATGATATTGTGGCGGAAATGAATGTGCCTGGACTCAAAGCAGAGGATATTGATGTGGAAGTGGAGGATACGTACTTGCGGATTGCTGGGCGCAGAGAGGAGGTACAAGAGAAAAAAGAAAAGAATCATTACGCGAAAGAAATACGGAGAGGTTCTTTTGAAAGGGTGGTGCAACTGCCAGATAAGGTTGAACAAGAAAAAGTTACAGCTGAATATAAAGACGGAGTTTTGAAAGTAAGGATGCCGAAAAAGGAAAGAATGCCAGATAAGAAGGTGAAGGTGGAGGTGAAGTGAAGACAAAGCGCGCGCCCCGAAG
>JAGOSI010000023.1 GCA_018062385.1 Minisyncoccota bacterium | reverse complement strand
GGCTTCTCGGTATTTTCACCTACACCAAAAGCATTAGGAACCTTATTTAGAAACCACTCCACTACTGTACCTTCCGTGCCCGAAGTCCAATCTTCGTGCACCAACATACCGTATGGCTTATTTATCACCATCACCGCCTCATCCTCATAAACAACTTCTGGTATAAATTTAGTATTACCGACCAATTCGTCTTTCCCTATTTGCATATTCCTCCAGAATACTCATAAATTCGTCTTTTGTAAAAGCTGGCCAGTAGGTTGAGGTAAAAAACAGTTCACTATAAACAGATTGCCAAGGCAAAAAATTAGACAAACGCTTTTCGCCACTGGTGCGAATAATTATATCTGGATCGCTCATACCAGCTGTCCATAAATTTTCTGCAAATTCTTGCTCGTCAATTTTCTTGCCTGCTTCAATAAATTTATTAACTGCCGACACAATCTCTGCTCGTCCACCATAAGAAAAAGCTACCCAAATTGTTGTCACATATTCCTCGCTGTTTTTTATTTCCAATTCCTGAATACTCTCTTGAATATCCATCGGCAAATCTTCTCTTCGACCAATAATTCTTATATTAACTTTTTTATCCTTAGCTTCAACTTGCAATTGTCGCAACAACTCCCGAAACAAAGACATTAGGTGCTCAACCTCATCTTTATCACGATGCCAATTTTCAGTGGAAAAAGCGTAAAAAACCGCATGGGGGATTTTTAAATCCCGAACCCAATCCACCACCTCCAAAAATTTCTCTTTGCCAGCTGTGTGACCCTCAAGTTCAGTTTGACCATGCTCTTTTGCAAAGCGACGATTCCCATCCATAATAAAACCGACACATTGCATCAAAGGTGCTGTAGCTTCTTTTTCATTCATAAATTATTGCAACAATGAAAAGTCGTTGTAGGTTACACTAGCAGTTCCCCATTCAACCGCCACTCCTTCAACCTGCGCCAATGATGAACCTTCATGCAGATACTCAACCAAAGATTTTAAAACTTCTGGTTCACCTTGTGCCACCACCCACACCGAACCGTCAGTTTGATTCCGCACATAGCCCACAAGACCTAGCTCCATAGCCACCGATTGCACATAATCGCGAAAACGCACACCTTGCACTTTTCCGATTATCGTTGCTCGCATTTCTACCATAAGTAGCTGTCAGTATACATTCTTCTAGTAGATATTGAAATAATTTTAAAAACAGGTAGTATATGCAGTACTGATCGACAAATCAGTTCAAGTTACCAATCCGCGCGATTAGCTCAGTTGGTAGAGCAGCGCATTTACACTGCGAAGGTCGGGAGTTCGAGCCTCTCATCGCGCACCAAGGAAAATACTGTTGGCTTATGGCTAGCAGTATTTTTTCTTAATTGGCTTCCTTTTAATTTCTACACTTTTTTGCTATTCTATCGTCACTTGCCCTTGTAAGAAAATTTCTTTCAGGGTCTACGTTCGGAACCAAAACGTAAGCAAGCTTCCATTTTGTTCCTCACTTGCCCCTGTAGTTAAATGGATATAACTGCGGACTTCTAAGCCGTTATTCGAGGTTCGATTCCTCGCGGGGGCACCACTGAAAAAACCAGCTCAGGCTGGTTTTTTCATTTTCGTTTTTTCTGCTTTAAATCAGATCGGTAAGCTTAATCAAGTAAAATTATTTCTCCACTACCGCCAACTGAAGTAGATGAAGTAGCTAAATTAGAATCGCTCACGGTCTCTGGATCTGTTTGTGGTTCCGCCGGAATCATTTCTGGCGAACGACCAGTTTCAACTGTGGATGTACTGGTAGTAGCTTGAACACTATTCTCCTCCAAGGAAAAGACTGGTCGCGACTTGGCTAATAAGTCATTATAAATTCTTTCTCTTTCCACAAATTCCCTTAAAGCTTCATCTATTACACTAGCTCGATACACCACTGTACTAGCCTCGGTCTCAACATTCTCCACTTCTATATTTTTATAAAAATCAAAAGCATAAATACCCCAAACCACACCCGCTACAAAAATACCAATACCGATCAATAACCCAATCGACCATTCCCTTTCTGGGTGCATGATGTGGTTATCAATAAACTGCTTCTTTTCAGGATGAAGAACGTGATCAGCAATTTTTTTAATTAAGTTTTTATTAATCATGATGGATCGATACTAATCAACAAAGTTACAGCCCCACTCCAGTTATCTTCGGTATCTTTTTTGAGAGTTAAATTTTCCAAGTAAGAATGGTACTGAATATTTTCTAACATCTTAGTAAAGTCCAAAACTGAGTCTTTTTTTCCACTATAAGTAAACGACATTTTTATTGACTGTAGCTTATTATTTTCATCAACCACCGGATCTAAAGATTTTGTAGCAAATACCAATCCAAGCTTAGGAGCCAAACTTTCTATTTGGGTAAGGAAGACAATTGAATCATCCTCACCTTTAAAGAACTTACTATTTATCTCACCTCTTTCGCTCTCTGTTTCCTGAATAGTACGACGGATACTTAGATAGGATTCTTCTTTACTGTTATTCTCCGCCAGGATTTTTACCTTTTCTTCCAGCAACACTCCCTTGGCTCCAATTTGATAAATAAGGAAAGAACAGGTACCGACCGAAAGCACAGTTATCAAAATTGAAGTTATGAAAATGTTTTTTGTCTTGGCACCCATACTAATTTTTCACTTCATTAAAGGTAATAGTAATAGAATATCTTATGTCTTTATCCTTCGCTAAATTTGATATTGGCAAATCGACTTCTTTCGCATTTGGAATAGACATAAGTGCGTCACGAAAATCTGCCAACGATTTTCGATCAGTGGCATAACCATTTAAAAGCAAAGTGTTAATACTAGGACCTTGACGCTTAAACTCCATGCCTTCAATCAAAATTTCTTTGCCATGTGTACTGTCTAGAACTGAAATTATTTCCGAAAATTGTTTATTTTGTTTTAAGGTAAATAATTTTTGGGCTTTATTATTTACAGCCACGATAGTGGAAGCCGATGCATCAAACTCAGTAATTTTTGAACTGGCTTCATGAGCTGAAGAAGCATAGATATCAATCTGAGAATTCACCAAAACGTAAACCGGCAACAAAAAGACCGACACCGCCAAGCATGAGACACTAAAAATCAGTAGCCAAACAGAAGTTGCTCTAACCCAATACTCGGTCAAAACTTTTTTTCTAGCTGTTGGTGGAATGAGATTAATCATAAGCTAAACGGTATTTTTAAGCGCCAAACCGACCGCGGTCGCATAGCCATACGAATAGCGCTTATCAATTGGCGGGATCGTAAGACTGGTATCGAAGGCATTTTCCCATACATTTGCTCGCACACAATTCACCCCCAACACTTCGGTTAGATACTCGGGTAAACCTCTTAAATTTACACTACCACCGCTAATGATAATTTTCTTGATTCTCCGCGCTGCTCGATTCTTTCCTCTTTGGTGCCAATACTGCATGCGCATAGCAATCTCATCCTTAATGATAGATATGGTTGGCACTAAAGCATCATAGATTTTATTATCTTCAACATCACCAATCAAACCGAAGGTGTTTTTTAAATTAGTTAGTTCTGACTCAGGTAAATCACCAAGAACTTTTCTTAAAACTTGTGATAACTGTCCGCCCCCAATATCAATAGTTGAGGTATAAAACAAAACTCCATTACCGACAATTCCCACTCCCGTTCTAGTCTTGCCAAAATCCACCAGCATTATCACATCGTCGGAACAAGCCTTTGACACTACAGCCCTAGCCATAGCTTGTGCCTCCACCTCAAAAGACAAAGGAGTAAGCCCAGCTTCGTGACAAACATCATAGTAATGCATAATAGTCTCGCGCTGATAAGCTACCACGACCACCTTGGCTACGTTTTCATTATCACTATTTGGTATTATTTCATAATCAAAAATTGCATCTCGGGCTGAGATCGGCACATTTTCCTCTAAGCGAAACTCCAATAGACTTTTAATTTCTTTAGCTGGGACATTTTTCTTTATTTCTGTTTCAAAGATATAGGCTCGCTCTTCTGGCAACGATACACGAATGTACTCAGCCTTTGTTTTATTTTTAAATTCTCTCAATACTCCAGTCAAGGCTTTGGGATCTAAAATCTCTCCTCGCTCTAGCACACCATTGGGAATTTCTATATCTCCCCACTGACTTAAAACCTTGTCGCGATTTTGTCGCAAAGAAGGCACAAAAGACACATACTTCATCGAAGTATCAGAAATATCCACCCCCACACTCGGCATCGTCATAAAACTAGGTGGTGGCAAGATTTTAGTAAGTACAGAAAAAACACTCATGCCTATAGTATACGCTGTCATTGCGGTGATAATCACCAACAACTCACATAATAAAAATAATGTAAATAATTGCCACCATCACAGCAACAACCGATACCGGAATGATATTATTTTTTGCTATCCGCAACGCATCCTCTCCATATCGGTAAGTTAAATATCCAGCAATGCCGTAACGAATGACTCGACCGAAGAATGCTCCGATTAAAAACAAAATTAAACTACCTTTAATAGCACCAGCCACTAGGGCTGTGCTGGTAAATGGTATTGGTGTTAAAGCTCCTAAAAAACCTAAAACAAAAGTACTGTCTCGGAAATGCTCCATCAAATCATAAAACTCTCTAATTGATTCTTCTGACATCAGCTTAAAAGCTAAATCTATGAAAAAAGAAGCCGTAATATAAGCCCCGAGACCACCGAGAATTGAGGTGATAGTGGTGACCATAACGGCAGCCACCACTCTTTTTCGATGAAGAAGAATATAGGCCACCATGAAGGGATCGGTAATGATTGGCACCATCAACATAGACTCCACAAAAGACAGGAGCCCCAAAAACCACAAGCCATATTTTGAACCGAGCAAACCGCGCGACTCTTTGGTCACTCCCTCCATCTCATTATTTAATTTTTCATTTAGTAGAAATTGTGACATCAAAAATTATTTGGCTTTGGCTCCGGCTGGGATTGATACTTGTGGTACCAAAAGACTAAAGGCTTCGTCGGTACTGACTGCCAAAATCATCCCATCACTCACCAAACCTTTAATTTCCCTAGGAGCAAGATTGGTTACAAATAGACACTGCAGGCCGACCAGACTATCTAAATCGGTAAAATGAGTGCGGATACCCGACACGATTTGTCTCAACTCCTCCTCGCCAAAATCCACCATAAGTTTAAGTAGGCGATCAGCTTCTGGTACTACCTCAACTGATTTTATTGTACCAATCTTGATTTCAACTTTAGCGAAATCATCATAAGTAATTTTTTCCATAGCTGTTATTTTTTGTTACGAGTAATAAAATTTTCCAAAATCAAAGTGGCGGCAGCGGCGTCAGTCATAGCATTTCGACCCTGAATTCTAAGAGCCGCTTGAGTGGTGTATTGTTCTGGCTCAAGGTGAATCGGTAGTCCGGTTTCGAGAGTAAGATCGGTAATGAGCTCCTCCACTTGTTTATGTATTTCGTTTGGCTTTCCCGCACGATCAAGAGAATGCCCTATCACCACCTCATTAACCCCTTTTTCATTTATAAAAGCCACAATCTTCTTTAATAAAGAAGAATCATTTTCATACACCACTTGTGGAAAAGCCATCACTCCACTCTCGTCGGTCATAGCGATACCAACTCGTTTTTTACCAAAATCAATTCCCAAAATTCTCATAACGGTAGCATAACACACTACAATTATTTTTATAAACCACTAGTCCTCCTTTATTTAAGCTGGTTGATTTTTAAGAAATTTTACTAAAATTCTCTTCGTTATTTCGGTGGTAATCAAATAAATCACCGCCAAAGAAATTATGATCATAAAGTGAGTTAAGGTAGGTGGAGTGAAACCAAAGAATTCAGCCGTGACCGGTATCATCGGCAGAGCCAAAGCTAACACAAACGCAACAGCGGATAAGACAATAATTGGCTTAGCTGGCCAACCAGCCTTCTCAAGTGGCAACATAGAACGAATAGAGAAAAGTAAAAGGATTTCGGTAATAACGCTAGCGATAAACCAGTTGGTCTGCAAAATTTCTGGTGACATTTTGTAAAAGAGCGCAAACCACATAAAATCAAAAATAGTACTAACCAAACCTAAAGTAATGAAAATGATATACAAAGATTTAAAATCATAATTTTGTGGTTTCTTTATTTCGAGTTTACTTACCTTATCAAAGGCAATAGCCATCATTGGGAAATCCGATAGTAGATTTAGAAGTAGAATTTGTTTTGGCAACATTGGCAAGAATGTGATAAATAATGAACCCATCGCCACGGCGTAAAAATTACCGAAATTGGCTACCAAGGTGGTGCGAATATACTTTAAAGTATTAGCATGTGTCTCTCGACCCATTTTGATACCCTCAATAATTACCCGCAAATCCGGCTTCAACAAAATAATATCCGCTGTCTCGCGCGCCACATCAGAAGCCGACTGCACCACCATCGACACATGAGCCGATTTAAGAGCTGGCGCGTCATTAATACCCTCACCCAAAAAGCCGACAGTATATTTTTCTTTCAAGAGTTCAATTAGGGAAAGTTTTTGCTCGGGTGTAGACCTAGCAAAAACGCGAATTTTACCCACTAGCTTATGTTGCTCCACTGGCGATAAGGCAAAAAATTCTTTCGCCTCCATTACTTCCCCAACCTCATGTACCAATCCAGTTTCTCGACCAACCGCTTCCGCCACCCTAAGGGAATCACCAGTAATAATGGTGATGGCGACATTCATCTCCCGCGCAGATTTAATGACACTAGCAGTGGTTGTTTTTAAAGTATCAGCAAAGGACACAAAACCACCGAATCTCTCCCCACTACCATCATCATAACTCACCCCCAAAACTCTTCGCCCTTGATTTTCTTCGTCTTGTAGCCAACCAGCCACTAATTCCTGATCGACTAAGTTGCGTTCAAAAAAATATTCTGGACTACCTCGACGGATATGGAGAGTTAAGCCGTCACTGCGACGCACCACTGCACCGTTACTTCGCAAGTCTGGATCAAACGACTCTTCTTCAATTAATTGGTAGGTAGCAACTTCGGATCTCTGATCCTCAGACAAAGCTTGGTCTGAAGCTAAGTCAAACGGTTCAGGATTTCTTTCATTTAAGTCGTGGGCGGCCAAGCGTGAAAGTACCAAAGGATGAAAAACGGAATCGTTAATTAAATAATTATTTTTATAAGATAGATGGTTTTCGGTAATTGTTCCTGTCTTATCAGTACAAAGTAACTCGATCGAACCAAGATCCTGCACTGAAGATAATCGCTTTACAATCACCTGTCTTTTAGCCAAGAGAAGTGCCCCTCTTGATAATGAAAAAGTAATCACAAGCGGTAGAGCCTCGGGGATCACCGAGACAGCGAGCGCAATCGCAAAAATCAAAAGGTGCGGAACATCAGCATCGCTCCCTTCAATAAAAATATTAGCCAAAACTACAAACAGTAGCGTAATGAGCGTGGTGCGGAGAATAAAATTACTGATTCGATCAATGCCTTTATTAAGCTGGCTCTCACTCGATGTGACCGAGGCCATAGCCGAAATTTTAGCCAGTCGAGTATTGGCTCCAATAGCAGTCACCTCGGCATAGGCCATGCCACTAATCACATTCACTCCCTGATACAAAATATTTTCTTCGGCTACCTCCGATCCCTGACCAACTTTTTTAACTACCGGCAAACTTTCACCAGTGAAGGTAGTTTCATTAACTGTAAGACCGTGGGTAAACTTTAAGACCGCGTCAGCCGGAATAATATCGCCCGATTCCAATACTAGAATATCCCCCGGCACCAACTCAGCTGTAGACACCTCCACTTCTCGACCATCCCGCATAACAGTAATGGTGTGAACTAAATATGACTTTAGAGTATCGGCAGCGGAGTTTGATTTGTATTCTTGATACAAACTTAAGGCCACACTCAAGATTACAAACAAGAGCATAAAGCCCGCATCAATCGGCTCACCCAAAAGCCAAGTCACTGTAGCTGCTACAAGCAACAAGATATTGAAGAACCCCTTAAACTGACGTGCTACCAATATCAAAAATCGATACTTTGGTGTCGGCAAAGCATTAGCGCCATGAGCCTTATGCAAAGCTTGTACTTTTTCAGTAGTAAGACCAGCAAACATTGCATGTATTGTACCTTAAACCAAACAGCGAATTGAACATTAAATACACCTTTCCCCACCATCTAATAAATCACTAAAATATTTAATCCCATCATCTATACTAAGTTATAAACAAAATATTTATGAATTTAAAAAATCTATGGAAAAATTTCTCTCAACCAAGAGAAATTAAAAAAGTAACGTTTTCTACTTATCTTCGACTGGGACTTTATCTATTTATCAGTTTTGTATTTTACGGTTCAGAATTATTCTCTCCCCTTCACCTACCTCTAGCTTTAATCTTTTTATTCCTAGCTTTACGTTTAGCGTTTTTTATTTACCAAAATCGCACTAAAAAATACAATTCTTGGTTATCGAGATTTTGGATTCAGCTAACAAACCATCGACTGGTAATTTTCATTCTTATAGTTCTGATTTTTATTATTTACATGTATCAATCTTTAGTTCCGACTGATAAAGCAATGTTTTCAACTTTAACCAAAGATGAAATTGAAACAATAGTAAATGAAGACATGATTATTTCAGCTCAACTAATCGACATGATGATAGTATCTGGAGAAAAGCTACTAAATAATCCAGCCCTGCATAAATCAGGTCTAAACATTGACGAGCAAGAGAATCTTAAAAAAGACTGGGATAATTTTCTTCAGACCGCAATCGCTAGCGAATATATAACAGATAAGCATCGCTACTTTCCCCAAATTTCAGTACTTAAAGAAACCAACCTGCACGCTCAGTCGTTCATTATTTCCTATTCTTTATACATGAAGAAATTTGAATACTTCCACAAAATCATTGAGGCTGTTGGCACCAATAATGAAGTGCGTTTAATTCTCAATGAACACTCCAAATCTTTCGGTGAAAAAAATTCTTTTCAGAATGTTTCTGAGCGCTACTTTGCCACCAATTCCTTCTTACGCCGAAATATCGGCTACGCCTATCACCAAATCATCTCCCCTGATCTTAGAGACAAGATCAGTCCTGAATACAAAGTCTTAATCGAAGTAGCCGATGATAGTTACAAATATATTTTTAAAAATCTTTTTTCTCACCTCACCCACCGTAGCATTTATTACACCAATAATTTCAACGATACTATTACAGACTCTTGGCTACCGATTCAAAAGACAGTGTTTGTAGACACAATCGGTAATATCCACGTTGGCAATCGTACTGAAAAATTCATTACCCTAGATGATATTGCCATCATGAAAAAATCTCTTAATCCGGGTGATATATTTGTCGCACGAAAAAATTGGTATGCGAGCAATGTTGGTATTCCTGGTTTTTGGACTCATACTGGTATCTACACAGGAAATCTTGATGATATGGAAAATTACTTCCAAGACATCTTTCCCTACACTAAAGATAATACTACCTACAATACCTTAACCGAACTTTTACTTGCTAATCATCCGGAAATTATTAATCTTTATCAAAGTTACGATTCACAAGATTTCTTACCGTCCGTGATTGAAAGCGAAACAAAAGGCACCAACATGAATTCTCTAGAACACTCAGCACATGTTGATTTCTTTGGTGTCTTACGTACTAATTTAAGTAAAGCTGATATTTTAGAATCGCTACTTAGAGCTTTTACACACCAAGGAAAAGGTTATGATTATGAGTTTAGTCTACAAACCAAAGACGAGATTTTTTGCTCGGAATTAGTTTTTGACGCTTTTATCAAGACCAATCAAAAAGCTGGTATTACCCTACCCACATCAGTAGTAGCTGGAAAAGAGATTGTTGCTCCACAAGATATTGTTATGAAATTTGTAACTGAGCATAAGAATACAAATCCGGAATTAAAATTCGTTTATTTCCTCGACAGCAAAGAAACAACTGGTGTAGCCACAATTGCCAATGAACAGGATTTTATCGAAAGTTATTCCCGTCCTAAATATTCTTTTTTGCAGGAGTAAAATTTTAGATTCAAAATCTAAAATTAATTTATTACGGACAGTCTCCCAGACTGTCCTGCGAGAGCCAAAATAAAAAGCCCCGACGAAGGGCTTTTTATTTTTGTGCTCCCGCCAGGAATCGAACCTGGAGCGCTGGTACCGCAAACCAGCATTTTATCCATTAAACTACGGAAGCGATGTGGGGGGAACTATAACACTAAAACCCAAATCTTTCCAGTGCACGCATGAAGAGTGGCTCGTTGAGCAACTCTTCCTTAATTTTCCCCTGCAAGATGTCGTCAATATCGTCAATATAATCGGTAGGGATCGGCATAACCAAAAGTGGCAAAAAATGCTTTTTTGTAAGGATAATTAACTGTGGCCCACGAGGATCCTCTTCATCAATATGATAAGACTTAAGGGTAGAAAGGGGGTACAATTCATCCCCTACCCTTACCCCACGGACAGTGACAGCAAAAGGCACGACAGACGGCTTTTTGGCGCCAATAATAGCCAGGGCAAAACCAGAGAGTAAAAGCAGGAGCGCAAATAAAACATTGCCGAACATAAGCGCCGCAACAACAACAGCGATAGTAATAATCGCCAACGAAAAATACCAGTCCCCACCCTTTTCTTGATAGTAGTGTTCTGGGGCTTCCCAAGTAATTGCACGTGGAGTTTGTTTCATAGCTAGATTGTATCATAGGGTAGTGTACAACTTAACGGTTATTTGGTAGTATCTGTTGCTAACGAACTCCGTGTTCGTACAAGCAGAAGAGCCGGAAGACAATTGAATATCATGGAGAGATGGCTGAGTGTTCAGTATTTGTTCAAGAGCAAAGCGATTGAATACAAATACTAATGTTTAATACTCAAACGCTCTACAGGTGTTAAAATTGAAAAGTATATAATTGAATATCATGGAGAGATGGCTGAGTGGTTGAAGGCGGCGGTCTTGAAAACCGTTAGGGGTGAAAGCTCCTCGAGGGTTCGAATCCCTCTCTCTCCGCAGACGAACGTAGTGAGGCAAGAAGAGCAAACAGTCTGGGAGACTGTTTGGGGACTCGAAGCCCGATTGAGCTGAATTATGAGCTTGCGAAATAATTCAGCCAATTGGGGTACTGAAACTGTAAGTTTCGAATCCCTCTCTCCACCCTTTGAAAATGCACCCTTTTGGGTGCTATTTTCTTAACCTTACCTCTCTCACCCATTTTCTAGCCAGAGGAGTATAATAAAAATGTGACTAAAACAATTTATCTAGCTGGTGGTTGCTTTTGGGGATTGGAAGAATTGTTCCGTCGACGGCTGGGAGTGATTGACACAGAGGTCGGCTATATGGGTGGTGTAAGTGACAATCCAACTTACGAACATCACCCCGGACATGCCGAAGCTATCGCTATCACCTTCGATGACACAATCACCACTTACGAAAATCTGCTCGAATATTTTTTCCGAATTCACGATCCGACCACTAAAAATCAACAAGGCAACGATGTGGGATCATCCTATCGCTCTGCTATCTTTTACCAAACCGAAGCTGAAAAAATAACGGCGGAGAAAATAATTAACTTGGTAGAAGAATCAGAACTTTATAATAATCCTGTTGTTACGACCCTAGAACCATTTACCCGCTTTTGGCCGGCTGAAGATTATCATCAGGATTATTTGCAGAAAAATCCTGGAGGTTACACTTGTCAC
>JAGOSI010000065.1 GCA_018062385.1 Minisyncoccota bacterium | reverse complement strand
CCTTTACAGGAAGTTGTGGTGTTTGATTCCTCTCAAATACACATTTTAGGATCTGAATCTGATATTCAAGCTTTTAGTGATTATAAATTATCTTCGGTAAAACCCTCTTAAACCAAGTCCTTTGTCTTTATTGCGTTATGTTTCAATTTTTGATAGTGTCAGATTAACAAAAGTCCTTTGACTATGAATCAGAACTCACTTCCTCCTGGTATTGTTCGTGAACCCAGACACCGCCACCGTATTTTTGTGGTCGACGCCTTGCAGCATTTTAAATTTCGGTCAACCGATATTATCAAGATGGGGCAAGCAAAGCATCTTGGTGAACTGGGTGAAATTGCGCTCAGGCACATTTCTCGAATTGGTCCATTTTGCACAGGTATTGGACCGATAACAACCGGCAATCCTCTTCGTTCCGCAGACCAGAACTTTGAGATTTTTCGTGCAGTTTACCTGCGGATCATCAAAGGAGGTCTTCCTGGTCCGAGAAGCATTTTCTACCAACTCCTTTTCGAGTCCGACATTAAGCGAATCGCTGATGAGAGCTACGACAAGGAGCACAACGCCGACGCCTTCTACGAAGATCTTTTCAAGTACTTCTACGGACCAATCATGAACCATGAATACTTGGAGGCCGTCTGGCGCATGCCTGACTGGTCTGTGTCGACCGGAGCAAGAATCGAGCATGATCTACTCAGTAATCGTAAGAAGGTTCCAATCTTCTACGATGCAGTTGATCATGTGGCCGAAGTCAAGGACCTACTGGTGTAGGTCCTTCTTTTTAATTCTTAGGTAAAACCCTCTTAAACCAAGTCCTTTGTCTTTTGGCGTATTGTCGGCTTTTTATTTTTAAAAACCTTTTATTTTAATATACTTAATATTTATCTGCTATAATTATCTTATGGATCAAGAGCAAATTTCAGCAGAAGGTATTTGGACAAAAAGACAAAGAAATATATTATTGATTTTTGTTTTTCTGGCTGTATTAGTTGGAGCTTTTTTATTGTTAATATTGCCAAAGTTAAAAACTCACTACATCCCCGTACCTGTGTATCAAACAATTGGCCTTCCTAGTAACAACCATTTTCAGTTCACCATATCTCCAGATGATAACTGGATAGTTTATCTGGATGAAGTATATCCATATTATGATCGCCACAATATAGTCGTGTATAGTATTCCAAATGACAAAAAATGGACTCTGGTATTAAGTGAAAGAGATTCAGAACTAGTACGATTTGGACTTTCCAATAACTGCTGGACAATTGATAGTAAAATTTGTGTTTTAAAAAATGAAGTCAGCGGGCATGTTGATTTTTCTGGTACAGAGCCAAAGTTTTCGTTGGGTGAAATAAATGTTAACCAATTCACATGTTCAGATTGTGAAATAAGTGAAAGCACAGACTATTTTAGTGATTTTTCTGATGGCTCAAGGAAAAAATTTATTTCACCTGATGGTAGATTTATTGCTGAAACAGTTAGTCATGGTACAGGTTTTGTTTCTCCTCCCAAATTATATATTACCGACACTCAAAACAACTCTAAAGTTTTTATTGCAAGTAATGTTTATTACGATATGCATTTTACTTCGGATTCGAAACGTCTTTATTATTATGCATGTAAATACGGAGGCGGATGTGATAAATACAAAGATCATCTTTTCTATATTGATTTAGAAAAAAATACCTCGCATCGAAGTTTAATTCCTTATGATAAAAATATTAATCCAGGAACATACTACCCACAATACACAATTGAGGAAGAAACAGCCGCGCTAGATTTAATTTACAGCGAAGAATTAGCTGTTAAAAATGACACCCTAAGATTTCACTACGATCTTTTTGTTGAAACATTTGAAAAGCCTCAGAAAATTATTGGACTTCAGGGCAACAGGCTCGTAACAGAAGATTATTATCAGCTTGCTCTATCTTGGAACACCGTGCTACCAGATCCTGTGTCGGTTGAACTTTCTAATTTGGTAGAGTCTTTGATTGGTGAGGAGGTTACTGTGGCGATGCCTTCATACGAGGAATTTATAAAAATATACAAAGGGGCTGATAAATATGATCATACTGTTCAGGGTGAAACCTTGTGGATTCATGATGGCGATGGTAAGGAAATTAAAACAGTCGATGTTCCAGCAGATAAAGTATATAATAAAAAAATTGGAATTATTAACGCAGATATATATTACAAAGGTGAACTACTAAACGATAGATATCGATAATTATGAAAATAATAACTAAAAAGCAAATAAATTTTTTTAGATGGTTTCTTTTAATTTCTGGATTAGGGGCTGTATGGTTGACATTTATGTGGTATCAAATGACTTTTGGCAGTGATGGTATGGGTGGTGGAAACTTTAGTACTATGACTGTGTTTTACTACTATCTTTTTAACTCTTTTATTCTCATTATTTCTGCTCTTGTTTTTAGTTTTAGATTTTTTAAAGCTTATGCGGTCTTCGCTATTATTTTGGCAATTTCCGTGACGGGAAGTTTGTTTGTTTTTGAAAATGGACAAAACCTTTTCTTTGTTACAACCATGCTGGGAATGACGATGGGTGCAGCTTTCGGAGGACCAATACTTGTGCCGATGTTTTTAGGGTCAGTTTATATTGGGGTTTTTCGATCAATTAAGCATATTTTCGGAAAGTTGGAGTATTCTTTAATCGATATTAAAGGTGGAGTCGCTGAAGGAAGTAATTCGTCTGCCATAAATCAAGAAGGTCCTATTTCAATAATGGTAGTTAATGAAAGGTCTTCTATACAAAAAAATATCCCAATACTTGCTTTATTTTACGCTGGGATTAAAATTTTATTTTCTATCTTTACTTTTATTTCATCACTAAGAATGTCTGAGGGTATGGAATATGATTTTTCACCCGGCAAAGTAATGATCTTTAGTTTATTACCAACCGTCGTGTTAATTATTTTGGCTGTTGCTTCTTTAAAAGCAAAAAATCGTAAGGCGTACACAATTTTAAATGTTCTAATTGTTTTACCGCTACTAATGTATATTATGCCGATGATTTATGGTCTCAGCGCACTTCTCAATACATTCTAATTAATCCCTCGGTAAAACCCTCTTAAACCAAGTCCTTTGTCTCTTTGCGTATTGTCGGCTTTTTATTTTTATTTCTTCTTTCATTGTCTCTTCATCAATTTTTCCTTGAAGAAACTGAGCGATGTATTTATATTC
>JAGOSI010000064.1 GCA_018062385.1 Minisyncoccota bacterium | reverse complement strand
CTGGTAAGTCCACCTTATATTCTGTTCTAAATTTATAGGTTTTGTAACCAGCAAAGATTAACCAAATGATAGATAAAAATGTAATCAACAAAACATAAGAAGTACTTTCATTTATTAAGAAAGCCACCGCTTGAGGATTTATTCCTGTAGCAATAGTCAGGCCTTCACCCACACCCAAACTCTTGGCAGTAAAAACTACCGTATTCTCACTCTTGTAAACATCTGTACATTTATTGGTATTACCAAATTCACCCTGGTAACAATCATTGGTGCCAGAAAATATTTCTGCAGATTCAGCCCTCACTACCCCTTTAGCTTCCAAGATCGCTACTGGCCAATCATTTCCAGTTACGTTCCAATAAAATTCTGACCCCAAATCTCCATAAGAAAGAGCGCCGATTAATTTGTATTTAATTCTATAAATATGTTGTTTGGCAGTGGTAGTGTCTGGATCACCGATTTTTATTTCTAATTCAGTTTTAGTTTCTTTAAGTTCAAATGGAACTGGTAGATCGTCTTTTGTAACCGACAAAACTTCAATCTGGGTCGAACGATTCTTGTACCAAGCAGTCGCTGGTTGCGGATGATTTTTCTCTATAGTGCGAAAAATTCCTTGACGTTCCACACCCTCAAAATCATAATTTATACTTTCAGTCACTTCTACCACCCCATCAGTATCAATATAATATTCAACCGAAAAATCCTTAATCACTTCTGCAAAAACAACAGGTAAATTAGTAAAAAATAAAACTAAAGACAAAAATACAATCCGAAGCATAATCGATAAATTATACCATTTGTAAGGTAGAGAAAATAAAAAGCGCAACTTAAAAGTCGCGCTTTGAAAAAAACTTAAAATACTTAATCAAACATTTCAAGAAGACTGAAAAAACTCTACTTTGATTACATGTCTTTCAGTAACATTCTTAAACGTAAAACTATCTGTTCTTTGATCGTAGTCTTTAGTTGGCATTCCATCAACAAAAACTGCAGAGACCACACATCCTGAATCAGGAATAAACAAAACTGTTACAGAACCTCCTTTTCCAACTATCATTCTTTCTTCTGGACTAGTCTTACCTGGTCCAGAAGAAAATACCGCCACAGAAAATAATTCATTTGAAGTTGAATAACCAGTATTCATCTATTTCTCCTTTAAGTGATTAAAACAAAAATAACAAATTCAATAAACCGTAACATTACATTTATATTTAGTCAAAACTAACCTTGTTTCAGTAAGAAGATATTTTTGCCATCGTCTACACATGGTAAAGTAAATATATTATTTAAATTAATCATAAAATATGAAATATCCTATATCAGCCACTTTAGCTTTAGCCTTAATCGCTTCCGCTTCCCCACTTTTAGTGTCACCAGCTCAAGCCCTTAGCTGTCTACCAACCGACATGTACCTAGCCGATATTGTTGGCAAGGATGACACAGTAATCTTTACCGCCACCGCAGTCGATCAGATCATGGAAAAAAATTACACAGCCGAAGTGTTGGAAGTGAAAGAGGTTAAGCAAGGTTATGTTGAGAATAAAATCTTTGCTTACCACCAAAAAGATGAGAACTGGGGTTATCTTTGCAACAATGGACCGAAAGAAAAAGGTAGTACTGGCGTATACGTAGCCACTCGTGATAATTTTGGTAAGTACAATATCACTCAGCGCTTAGCGGTTGATTCTAATGAAGTAAAGACCCTGGAAGCTGATCTGAAGAAGGAAAAAGTCACCGGAGAAGTTGCTGCCATTACTACCACTGATCGTATGAATCAAATCATGACCACGATCACTGAACTATTTGCTGAAGTTATTACCCTCTTGAAAGAATATTCCTACTGGAAGGATGGTAAATAATTCTTAAACAACAATTTCCAAAAACCCCACCAGCTAAAGCTGGTGGGGTTTTTAATAAAAATAAAGAAAACTATTTCTTCGTAAATCCTTCCAAAGCCTTTAGGGCCTCCATTGGTATCATATAAACTACTGTATTACTTTGATCAGACGACATGTCATTGATAGATTGGAGCGTTCGTAAATGCAAGGCTCCCGGAACACTTGAAAGCATCTCGGCTGCTTTCATCATATTAGCAGCTGCTCCCAACTCTCCTTCAGAATTGATAATCACCGCCCGCTTTTCACGTTCGGCTTCCGCCTGTTTTCCAATTGTACGCTCCATTTCCACCGGCAAACTCACATCTTTTAATTCTACATTTTGCACTTTCAAACCCCAAGCATCGGTTTCCTTATCAACAATTTCTCGAATTCGATCAGCAATTTTATCGCGACTAGACAAAAGCTCATCCAAACTGACCTCTCCAACAATATTTCGCATGGTAGTTTGAGCATATTGAGAGATAGCATATCGAAAATCTTCGACCTCAATGATGGCCTTATCAGCATCGGAGACTTTATAGTAAATTACGGCATTGACCTTAACCACTACATTGTCGCGAGTAATAGCATTTTGATCTGGTACATCCACCGCCTTGACTCGAATATCTACCCGCTCATACATTTGAATTACCGGCCACACCAAGCGCCATCCAGGTTGCATCACGGAAGTGAACTTTCCAAAAGTAAATCTCACTCCTCGCTCATATTGATTTATCTGACGAATGCTAGTAAGGATAAGTAAAATGATCCCCAATAAAATATACATCCACATAGGAAATATTATTATGATGCTAATAGTTCAATTATAACATAAAAAGAACATTCAATTTATATAAAGCTTGAAAGATTACAATTAGTTGTATTATCAATTTAGAAAGCGTACAATCGCTAAGTAATTGTTCTTTAAATCAACGTTCGTATACAACACTTTTATTAGAGGAGTCAAAAATGGCACTGAAAAACTTATACGGTGGAAACGTACTTGTCTCATCATTAGGCATGCATGAAATGACAGAAAGAATCACAAATGTGTTAAATCAGACGGAAAATAATTTTTTACACATTAAAGCTGATCATATCAAATTTGCCAATGGTGAGATCAAACCTTTTCTACCACAAACAGTGCGAGGTACTCATGTATTTTTACTTCATGCTCTCCAAGAGCCGGATCCAAATATTGCTTTAATGACATTGCTTTTGACAGCTGACGCCTTAAAAAGAGCTTCGGTCACTGGCATCACTTTAGTCTTACCCTACATTCCTTATCTAAGACAAGACAGAAAAGATCAACCTCGAGTACCAATCTCGGCTCGTTTGATTGCCGATCTTATAGAAGTAAATAACAAGGT
>JAGOSI010000022.1 GCA_018062385.1 Minisyncoccota bacterium | reverse complement strand
CTTCTGTCTTAATATAAGAACCAAGTCCACTCTCTTTTGGATCACGCACAGGACTGTTGGAACAAACACGAAAACTATCTAAAGCTGAATTTATAGACTGATTTTCTGGCACAGTGCGCAAAACGGAAAACTCTGGATAGGTTTTGAGGTCAATGTTTATTGATTCAGCATTAACTCTAAAACCATCGCTACTAATTATTTTTTCTAAGCGCAAACTAAAATTTTCATTTTTGGCAAAGGTGTCTTTATAGAAAGAAAATATTAAAGTCTTCTTGTCGGTTTCTTTTTCACAACCCACACTAATAGTTATCACACGCCCAGCTTCATCTACCCTACATTTTTCAGCATAAGCAATATCACGCAAGCCTTTGACTGCAAATTCAGAACGATCTTTATCAACCTCTTCGTAAAAAGAAACAGTAAGAGTTCCGCTTGCGTCAAAAAAATCTGGTCTGACTTGATCACTATTTTCTGACTGAGCCGTAACATCCTTAACTACATTAGGAACAAAAACTGACCCTTCTTTTTCCAAGTCTAAATTCTTCGTACCTTGTTTAGGAATTGCACCATTAATTTTGATCTTGTAGTGAGTGTTAAAATCCCACAAATGTTTTCGGCCGTGCTTGTCAGATTTTTTGTAAATAAATAATTTACTCTCATCTTTTTCGGTGAGATATTTTTTTGTTTTTTTATCGTAGAATTTTCTCTCTCCGTACTCTATGTCTACATCAACTTTATTACCTTCACCATCAAAAACAGTAATTTTATTTCTAGTTTTTTCCTTATCAACTGGCTGATTAAAAGCAATTATCATTGGTGCCTTGTATACAATTTCACCACTAGATACATAATCATAACGGAGAGGACGTGTATAAAAATTGTGTACCACCGGCTCTATTGGTAAACCATCAACAGAAAACATTCCCGCTTTAATTTCAACTGTATAATCGGTTGAAGGTTGCAGGGTTGTCTCTGGAACAAACTGTAGATTTCTAGTACTAATCCATTTAAATTTACCTGCAGTACTAGGTGAAATTACAACAGGAATCTCAACATTCTCTTGTTCAGACAAGGTGGTAAGAGGCACCATCGGTCTATTAAATACAATCGTGATCTCACTATCTTCATGCGTTTCACTATTTAAAGCTGGAAAAATTGCTTGGACCTTAGGATCTTCATCAACATAAAAATCCCCAGACATTTGAAGCAAGCCTGTGTCCATATTTACCGCATAATAGACCTTATCTTTTAGTGCTTGGTTAGGCTTAAAGATAATTTTTCCTTCCTCGTCATCACTCTGCCAAGAACCTGCTATTTCTGGACTAAAAGTAATACTGGTCATTGCCAATTCGTCACCGACACCTTCTGGCACACTAATAGGAATCACTGCACTTTTAGAGATCTTTTCTGGAACAAATGAATAGACGTTGGTAAATTGCTTTATCGCCACATGCTCAGCTTCCCTACCAAACAAAAAATACGAACCAATCAAAAGCACTAACCCTACTACTAAAATGATTTTAGTGTGTTTAGTTACGGCAAATGATTTAAACTTACTATTAATTTTAGTTATCAAACTAACTTTATTTTCAGACACTTCAATTTCCTTAGTACTTATAACAGAAGTAGCTCCAGACACCTCTATAGCTTGATTTAATTCATTTTTTTCCATAAGAATTACTGAGAAAAGTATACCGCAAATTATCACAAAAGATTTACGAGCTTGTTTATCTATAAAAAATAAGACCGCCCTTCGGGCGGTCTTATTTTTTATTTAACTGACTTTACACGAGCGCTCAAACGTGACTTCTTGCGAGAAGCAGTGTTGTCTTTGATAACTCCACGCTTAGCTGCTTTATCAATAGCTTTGTAGGCTTTTGGTAATAATTCTTTAGCTTTAGTAGCATCTTTAGCTAATACAGCTTTATTAACTTCTTTTACCACATCGCTCATCACACTTTTGCGACGAATATTAAAAACGCGCTTTTTTTCTGACTGAATGTGGGCTTTTTTGGCTCCTTTAGTTATCGGCATATAATTTATTTAAGTGACAGAACTATACGGTATTTGTGCTAAAAAAGCAATACTTTGAACCTTCGCCCAAAATCCTTTGCTATATGTACATTATTCTCACCTTCGCCCAAAAATGTTAATCTAAACTATATGGCGAAAATTTTCCCACAAGCGTATTTTAGAAACAACATTATTCCCGTTGCTGAGGCCAATTTGAGTATCGCGAGTGCGGCGGTTTTGTATGGCCTTAGTGTTTACACTGTCTTCCCTGTTACAGTTACCAAGACAGGTGCTTTTGCTTTTCGTCTGAAAGACCATTATCAACGCCTTATCAATTCCGCTAAAATTATTGGTATTGATACCTTCGAACCAAATTGGACATACGAAAAGTTTTTAACCACCGTGCAGGAATTAGTAAAAGCCAATCAGCTGACGGAAAACGCTTTTGTTCGAGCCACAGTTCATGTTGATGAATTAGTTCCTGGTACTCGCTCACGTGGACTAAATACCAATCTCAGTATTTTTATTTATGAATCCACACCAATTGTTCCCCAAAACGGTATGCGTTTGAAGACCAGTGTCTGGCGTCGGATTCCCGATTATGCTATTCCCTCTCGCGCTAAAGTAAACGGGGCTTATGTTAATTCTGTCTTAGCCAAACAAGACGCCCTTGATAGTGGTTACGATGATTGTATTTTTTTGGATGTAAACGGTCATGTCTGTGAACTTAGCGCTGCTAATATTTTCATAGTAAAACAAAATACCCTCATTACTCCCGATACCGCCAGCGACTTACTTGAAGGCATCAATCGACAAACGGTTTTAGAAATCGCTGAAGATTTAGGCATACCTTATAAAGTAAGAAGTATAGACCTGACCGAACTTTATACCGCCGATGAAGTGTTTGCTTGTGGCACTTCTTCTTTTGTAGCGACCGTAAAAGAGATTGATGCCCGTAAAATTGGTAATGGTGAAATCGGTAATATTACCGCCAAACTCCGCCAAAGGCACGAGGAAATTTTGTCTGGAAGTAACGAAAAAGATGATAAATATTTGGTTAGGTTAGGTTAAAAATAAAAGCCCCGAAAGCGTAGCTTTCGGGGCTTTTTGTTTTCACCTTTATCCTCTCTCCTAACTCAACAACGGTTCAGATCTTTTCTGTGAAGCCTTCATGGTCTGATACAAGAAGACTGTCAGGAATATACAACCCTGAATAAACACAATCGCTCCACCAGTTGAGATGTCCTTGTAGTAACTAACATAGACTCCAGCAATCGAACTTGCCACACTAACTAAAACTGCAATCTTAAGCATGGTCGAGAATTTTTTAGTCAGAAGAAAAGCAGTAGAGCCCGGAGTAATAAGCATCGCAATCACTAAGATAATACCGACCGTCTGCAATGAACCAGTGATAGTGATAGCCAAGAGTACCAAGAAAGCGTAATGAATAAAACGAATCGGCAAACCAACTGACTGCGCATGGGTTGGATCAAAACAGAAAATCAAGAAGGAGCGACGAAAAGCTAGGATAACGACCGCCACCAAAGCCAAGACCGAGATGGTGTAGATAGCAGCCATATCGGATATACCGAGCACATAACCAAACAAAACGTGAGTTAAATCCACCGTACTAGTCACCCGTGAAATCAAGATAAGTCCGAGTGCAAACAAAGTAGTAAAAACAATACCCATGATAGCATCTTCTTTAATCTTGGTGTTGTTTTTAATCATACCGATCATAACCACCGCCAAAAGAGCAAAGAAGAAAGCTCCAACACTAAATGGTATGCCGATAATGTAGGCAATTACCACCCCTGGAAGGACAGCATGTGAAATTGCATCACCAAGGAGTGACCAGCCTTTTAAAATCAAAAAGCAAGACAAGATAGCACATGTAATTCCGACAACCGCCGACACCACAAGGGCTTTCACGATGAAAGCGTATTGCAGTGGCTCAAGAATAAATTGAAATAGTTCCATAGTAATTTAATTAACGGTCAAACTTAATATTATGCATGATGCCGTCAAAGGTTTTTGACACCAACTCTTCTGTAAAGACTTCTTTAGTTGGCCCATAAGCCAGAACGGTATGTTTTACCAACGCCACATGATCGCAATGATCTGACAAAGAAGTGAGTTCGTGCGTAGCCAAAATAATTGTCTTCCCCTCACTTCGAAGAGTCACCAATAATTCAGTTAAAGATTTTTCACTAACAGCGTCAAGTCCAGCAAATGGTTCGTCGAGAATTAAAATATCCGCTCCTTGCGCCAAAGCTCTGGCCACAAAAACGCGCTTCTTTTGCCCACCAGATAATTCACCAATCTGTCGATCTTTAAACTGGTGCATATTTACTTTCTTCAACGCTTCTTCAGTCAACTCTCTGTCTTCCTGACTTCGTGTTTTGAAAATATTTTGCAAACCAATCCGACCCATCATCACCACATCATAAACCGACACTGGAAAATCCCAATCCACCAATTCCGTCTGTGGCACATAAGCCACATGTCCATGTTTTTGTGCCGTACTAGGCTGATCGCCACACACTAAAATTTTCCCTGAATCTGGTTTTATTAAACCCATAATCACTTTAAATAAAGTGGACTTTCCCGCCCCATTCATACCAATAACTCCCGAAAAGGTTTTATATGGGATACTTATGGAAGCATTACTTAAAGCCTTATTATTACCATAGCTAACACTCACATTATCTAGCTTGATAGCAAAATTTTCTTTTTCTATTTCAATCATAAATTTTAATCAGTCAAACCTTTAATAATATTGTTAACAGTCACAGATAGTAGAGCGAGATAAGTCGGAGCTGGGCCGTCTTCAGTTGAAAGTGAGTCTACATAAAGCACTCCACCCATTTTGGCGCCAGTCGCTTGCACAACTTCTTCCTGAATTCTTGGCTCAATAGTACTTTCACAGAAAACAGCGGGGATCTTCTTTTCTTTGACAACATCAATAATTCTAGCTATCTGTTGTGGTGAGCCACCCGACTCGTCATTGATTGCCCAAATATAGTTCTCCTCAAGGCCATAGTCATTGGTCAAATAAGTGAAAGCGCCTTCGCATGTTACCAGTCGACGATTGTCTACTGGTAATGTCGCTAGCGATTCTTTTAGAGTTTGATCAAGCGCAATCAATTTATCAGAATAAGCTTTGGCATTAGCTGTAAAATACACTTCATTTTCTGGTGACAAATTCACCAGTGCCTTCCTAATATTTTCTACATAAACCAGACCTTGTTTCGGTGACATCCATGCATGTGGATTTGGTTTACCCTCATAAGCTCCTTCAGCTATCGAACGAACCTCCACCCCTTCACTCACAATCACCGATGGCACATCAGGGATACTAGAACGTAGCTTATCTGACCACAGCTCAAGATTCAAACCATTTTCAAAAATCACATCAGCTTTTGAAGCACGGATTAAATCCCCTGGAGTTGGTTCGTAACCGTGAATTTCTACCCCTGGTTTAGTGAGAGAAATAGACTCCACCTTATCACCACCCACTTCATGTACCATGTCGGCAATAATAGTGAAAGTACTGAGAGCTTGGATTTTATCGCTAGTTTCGGTTGGCTCTTTTATATCATCAGTCGTACTAGACTTATTTATAACTATTATCGCTAAAATCAATACTAACAATAAAGCTAATATAATGAATATATTTTTCATAAAATTTAATTAATTTTTTAATATTTAAACTAATTCCAGTTTTTAATTTTTGGAATCTTTGATCCATGAGGGTCACTAGTCGGATGTTCTAAAAATTTTGCCAACCTTTTAATTACATCATCACTAACTGCATGCTCCAAACGTTCCGCCTCTTCGTGTATCTTATTTTTTGACACCTTCAGAACATCATTCAAAAACACTTCAATAATGCGATGTTTGTAGGTCATTTTCTCTCCCAGCAAAACCCCCTTCTTGGTCAAAGATATTTCGGCATAAGGATCAGCCGTGACTAATTCGTCTTTCACCAACTCTTTAATTCTTTCTGATACAGTAGACTTACGAAGACCAAGACGTAAGGCTATCTCGGTTACGGTCGCTCCCTTTGGGGAATTTTGAAGTAAATAGATAGCTCTAACGTAGTCTTCTTTGGTAGCACTGACTGTCGCCGATTTACTGCGTAAAGTTCGCATATACGAACAATATCATATTTCCCTGCTATTTGGCAACAGGGATGAGTTAATTTCTAACGTAAAAGGTGGATTCCCCTTCGGGGAATCCACCTTTTACGTCCCTAAATTTCCCATATCCATCTCACTTATGTACAATACTACACATGATTCGTTCACTTGAAGGACAGATTTCCGGACTAACTGGAAATAGCGTAATAGTAACAGTTGGTGGCATTGGCTATCAGGTTTATACCAATGTCAGTCGCCATCAGTTTATTCCGGGCGAAACCGTTTTTCTGCATACCTATTTAGTAGTACGAGAAACTGCCCTGGACCTCTACGGTTTTATCGAAAAAGACGAGCTGGCCTATTTTGAGCTATTGCTCGACGTACCAAAAATCGGACCAAAGTCAGCGTTGCAAATCATGAGCCAGGCTGATACTGGTCTTCTTCACAGCGCTATCATACAAAACGACCCTGACCAACTCCACAAATTATCCGGCATCGGCAAAAAAACTGCCAGTAATATTGTTGGTTACTTGTCTGAAAAAATTGACTTACTACCTTTATCTTCCACCACTACCGCTGTCGCCCACACCCAGCTCTCACAAAATCAGATTGATGCAATTGATGCCCTTATCACTCTTGGTTATGACGGTGGCGAAGCTCGCAACTACGTCACAAAACTAAACAATACCGAAGACACCAAGACCTTAGTCCAAGCAGTACTAAAACAAATCCCAATTCCATAAAATCGAAAAATTACTAAACACTGTTTGGATTTTGGCAAAAGTACGTTTCGTCCCGTATACTTACTTATATATGTCACAAATTACTCAATCACTGAAAAAAGCTATTCCGAAACCGGTCTTAAATCTGATTTTACCTTTCTACCACTACGGTTTGGCGTATTTGGCGGATCTTTGGTATCACCATCCCTCAAAGGAAATTATGGTTATTGGAGTTACCGGCACCAAAGGTAAATCCACCGTGACCGAACTCATGACCCGCATTCTTGAAGCCGAAGGGCATAAAGTCGCTTCACTTTCGACTATTCAATTCAAAATCGGTGATGAGATAGAAAGAAATCTTTTTAAGATGACTATGCCTGGGCGATTCTTTGTGCAGAAATTTTTACGAAGAGCGGTTACTGCCGGCTGTACTCATGCGATTATTGAAATCACTTCCGAAGGCGCTCGGCAATACCGTCACCGTTTCTTAGATTTAGACGCTCTGATTTTTACCAACCTCACTCCCGAACACATCGAATCACACGGCTCCTTTGAAAAATATAAACAAGCCAAACTTTCCATTGCCAAACAAGTCGAACTTGCCACCAAGCGTCCCCGCTATATTGTGGCAAATATTGATGACGAACACGGCGCCGATTTTTTGAATTTCAATATCGAACACAAACTCCCCTATTCACTCAAAGATCTATCTCTTTATTCCCTTCATCGCGACAGTGTGAGCTTGGTATTTGGCGACATTACTATCCGTGTACCAATGATTGGCCTTTTCAACGTCTACAATATTTTAGCCACCATCACCCTCGCTCGTGCGCTTGATATTCCATTTACCACCATAGACAAAGCTCTCCGCAGTATCGAAAAAATCGCTGGGCGGGTAGAGATTTTTACCAGTCCTAAAGGAGCAGAAAAAAATATTACCGCGGTAGTAGACTACGCTCACACTCCCGACTCTTTAGAAAAACTTTATCAAGCTTTTCCTGACGTGAATAAAATTTGTATTTTAGGTAATACTGGTGGCGGACGTGACACTTGGAAAAGACCCGAGATGGGAGAAATTGCCGACCGCTACTGTGATCAAATTATATTAACCAATGAAGACCCGTACGACGAAAATCCCCTTGATATTGTCGATCAAATGTCTAATGGTATAAAAAATAAAAACAAACTAGAAATAATTATGGATCGTCGAGAAGCTATTCGCGTAGCTTTTGAAAGAGCGCCGGAGGGTAGTTTTGTATTAATATCCGGCAAAGGGACCGATCCGTATATCATGGGCCCAAACGATACCAAAACCCCATGGAGTGACGCAGAAGTGGTGCAGGAAGAATTGACTAGACTACCCTTAACGAAATAACACAATCCCCGCTGTGACCGATACATTCAAGGATTCTTTTTGCCCCAACATTGGTAATTCCAAAATTATATCAACTTCCGCCAAAACTTCTGGTGGCACCCCTGCGGTTTCTGATCCAAACATATAAGCCACTTTTTCTGGCACCACAAAATCATTTAGCATGACTGAATTATTAGATTGCTCGACCGCCACCACAGTCACCCCTTCAGTTTTTAATTTTTGTACCACAGCTAGAATATCTTCATTCTTTTCCCAAGCCACAAATTTTTCCGCCCCGAGTGCTGTCTTACTAATTTCTGCCACCTGTCGACCAAATCTATCTTCTGGTGCTGGTGTGTAACCGGTCAAATAAATCTTACTCACCCCTGCTCCATCCGACGTACGAAAAATCGCCCCGACATTATAGTGGCTTCGAATATCATGCAAGATTACCTGTTTCATCCGTGATACACTATCAGATAATCCATGCTTAATCTATTTCCGATTCAGTTTCTGGCCCTCTTCGCTTACTTTATCCTAAGAGTAATTACCGGATTAGTTGTACTGTGGCTTGGCTTCAAACACTACCAACACCGAAATGAACTTAGTGATATTTTGGTTTTACCAATTTTCCCTTTCGGAAAAACCGCGGTTTTCTTTCTTGTTTTAACTGAGATTATTATTGGCACCCTACTTACCATTGGCTTGTTTACCCAAGCTGGAGCTATCCTCTTAATGCTTTTGTCACTAAAAATGATGGTTCTGTATAAACATTTCAATCACCCCACCCTACCAAACAAGCTCACTTATCTATTATTATTCGCTATTGGCTTTTCCCTTTTCATTACTGGCGCCGGCATCTTCGCATTTGATTTACCAATATAATATGGTAAAGTGTTGCCACTGAAAAAGTGATTTTGCGCCTATAGCTCAGCCGGTAGAGCAGCTCCCTTTTAAGGAGAAGGTCCCAGGTTCGATCCCTGGTGGGCGCACAAACGTAAAAACAAAACCTTAGTCTAAAAAGACTAAGGTTTTGTTTTTAGTATGCAAATAGTTTTGCATACGGCGTTTGTGCGAGGCGGAGACATGTTTTTTTCGAGAAAAACAGTCGAGCCGGGTGAGAAAGTGTCTAAACACTTTCGCAAGACTCATTGAGAGTATTTTGAGTGAAACGAAACAAATAATCCAGTGAGTGGACAGAATCTGTAAGATTCTAGAACACTTAGTAGATTTCGAATGTAATGAAGAAATATACTTAGTGACTCGTGACCACAAAAAAATTCACATTTACCCCCTCAACACCCACTCCTCTAAAGCCAAATCGATATCGCATTTTCCGGCGTGGTAAAGATTTAATAATTAGAGTTAATAGCAAATATAAAAACTCGACACCTGTTACAGTGCCGAGTGAGAAAACTAGATTAGTTGGTCTTAAAAAATTAGACCGCTTTTTTCACAACCTTGAGTTGGAAGACATAGACGCCAAGCACCTCTTTCTCTTTCGGGTAGATGCCCTGCATGATGCCAAGTGCTCCAGCTGGATTGTCGGGGATTACATGCCCAGCTTTTTCTTTCGAAAACATCTCAGCAAAAGTTTTGTAGATACGAATATCTACTACTTCGATGATGCCGTGATGTGGAGTGCACTCCAGACGGATATGTGACCCAACTTTGATGTTTCTAATGTTTTCGTAGCCGACCCGCACCTCAAGTGGTTTCGTGCCTGCCATGATTGCATTGAAATATTGACGTTTGACGCGCATGGTTTTCATAACTGTATCTTCCATTACCAGACCCCACTGTTGGGTAACAACATTACGTTTGTACGCGTCAGGCATCATTGCCTCGATACGCCAACCATTATGCTGAAACGTTTCCACTTCGACACACGTGGGTACGGTGTGAATGTAGAGCTTGTGTCCGTATTCCCGAAGCAAGCTTGGGAGTTCGGATACCAATGCCGAGAACGCTTGAATGTCTTCAGCGAGTAACGGCATCAGTTTGACTGGCCCACCCTTTTTCGGAGTAGCAGCTGCAACTCCAAGAACGGTTCCATCAGGAGTTTTCGCAACCCAGATGAGTTTGTATTTCTCATTGGGGTCACGAGTGCCTTTACGGGAATAACCATCAAACAATGCGGTGACCCAGCGTTCATCAACTCCATCAAAAAACGGCGAGAGCCTATTAATGACAAGGTTACGAACCTGTGGCTCATCTTCCGTTGTGAGCGGAAGAACGGAGATAATCCTTTCAGAAGGATACACTCCGTCGTGTTCAATGATCTTGTAGAGCATTACTTCGTCAATGTCGGCTCGATAGTGGCGACTGGCTGTACCAGCTTTCACGTAACCTTGAGAGAGAAAATAACTTAGCGCTAGAGTGTTCTTGACCGAAACGGTGCAATACACCTGTCTGACACGATGCTCTTTGGCATAGTCATACAACTTCTTAAGAAGCATACGACCAACACCTTTTCCGCGCATATCTTGTCGTACAATCAAAGGACTAATTTTTACAGTCCCTTGGTATTTCGCCACGAAATTGAGGATACCGAGAATCTCGCCGTCTTCGACAGCGACATACATCAGCTGCGCTGCTGAAAAGTGCCCTTTGAGGTCTTTTGTACCTCTTGAAGCAGTTTCAACAATGCGCTTCGCGTGTGCCCGATGGTCGCCACCATAGTACGGATCTAATGCATAATGCATCATCTCCGCTACTACGGGCAAGTCATCGAGCGTGACCCGTCTAATTTGTATCATAAAGAACTCCTTTGTTGATTGTTACTGGAAACAGAATGTTCCTTAAGTAACAAAAGGTTGACGTACCCACGTTGGATACGCTCTGTACAATAATGGTATTTCGTGTTTTAGTCAACCAACTCGAGACGTACCCCTACCACTCCATATTTTTGTTCATCTTCGTCAGAATAAAAAGATTTGATTTGAGCCAGGAGGAAATCTTTACTGTCTTCACCAAAAAGTGAAGGGTCGTGATCAGCGAAAAGCTCTTTGAATGTTTGATATCGTAAAAGTCCCTTTACGACTGTTGTTACAGTGTTTTCTGGATTCTCATTCTCACTAAACACAATTTGGTCACCAATTGAAATTTGTTGACGCTTCTCATCAAAAAGACGTGATTCAATTAACTTGGTTCCGGAAGCAATTTTATTAAATGGCTCAGTAGCTAATTTCATTTGGTATTGCATAAATTGAAGATTATTTGTAACTAATTCTACCATAAAATTAATCCGCACAGGATTATTCAGATCCTTGTATAACAGACCAAATGGCAAAGCCATTAACATCTACACCTAAAGAAATTATCTAGTTTAGTTTTTACTTATTAACATAAGTATCATTATTGTAAAAACACTCTACCCCCTAAGCACCCATTCCTCCAGAGCTAAATCGATGTCGCATTTTCCGGCGTGTCCGGCGTGGTAAAGATTTAATAATTTGAAAGACAGAGTTTCTATTTCATCATCTTTAAAATTTTTCAGGGCGCGCTTGGCTTTGTTGTAGGGAAAATCTTTTACCCCCGCCTCTTCGGCCGATTTTGTGAGCATAGCTAAACGCAAAGTTTTAAGTTGCCACCATAGTGTACCGATTATTTCTTCCGCCGAAAGTCCGTTTCGTTTAGCTTCTTGAAGCAAGACCCAGAGTTGACGCTTATCCTTATTTACCAAAGCCTCCGCCATAGCGAAAACATTGAATTTAGTTTCAGTACCAACCTTCTTGTATTCATTTAAATTATCAGTTTGTTTGGCGAACTGTTTTTTATCGCTAGCATTTAAATCTTTCTCAATCACCACAAAAGTTTCAGTCGAAGTTGCTAGACTTTCTAAATTCTCCAACAATTCTTCATAAGAGTCGGCCCGATTTGATAAAGTATCAATTAAATAAATCGGTGAAATTCCAAACAATACTGTCGCGCTCGACAAATTTAAAAGTTGCCCACTTTCATAATTATCCACTTCAATCCGCATCACAGTCTGCTCTTCCTTGATTAAAGAATCAATATATCGATGTGCTTCACTACGTGCTTTTATTTGATCACTACCATAAAAAACTGTAAGCATAATTAAAATTTCTTATCTTCAAGATCAGCCCAATTAGGCCCTACTGCTACATC
>JAGOSI010000021.1 GCA_018062385.1 Minisyncoccota bacterium | reverse complement strand
GCAATCCTTAGTTGCTCTTGAAGGAGTCTTGCGTATTGGGAACGCAGCCCGAGTGCTAAATGACGAAGTCCTCGCCCTTCTCTTGGCGGAGGTAGATTTAGTTCATCGCTATCTTCGCAATCACTTCACCGGAATTGTACCGCTAACTATGCGCGAGTATAACCCTACTCACAGTGCCACCAATTTCGACCAGCCTAAGACTGTTCGCTCCACCAAGACCAATATCCGCCCGTCACGGGTGAATATCCCAAAGGGTGATATTAGCTCCGACGCCCACATGGTTTACAGCCAGCTAGTCGATCGTTCGGTCCGAATCAAGACTGTCCTTGAAGCCAAACCAGAAGCCACCATTAAAGACATCGCCGAAGTCATTACCGACGTAAGTGAAAAGACAATTCAGCGAGAGCTAAATAGTCTCATAGAAAAAGGACAGGTATTAAGACAAGGTGAAAGACGTTGGTCAAAATATTCTCTAGCTAAATAAAGGACATGTTGAACATTTGTTATTTAATACTAAATGTTAAATAAAGGACTAGCTAATATTTTTGAGCATCCGCAGTGAAAATTATCTGAACGAGGACCTGTGAGAAAATATTATGTTAGTCCTTTACAATATAAAAGACATGAGTAGGTATTCTATCGCAGGTCCTCACTCGAGGTATTCTCGTTGCGGAGGCTCAAAATACCCACTAATGTCTTTTGCGCATTAAAATCTACGAGGAAAATGTTGATAGTGTTTTTTGAATTACTTAAACATAAATATTAACCATAACCGAGCCTCCGCAAATCAAATGACATGATTGAGGACCGTGAGGGTTAGTTAATATTTATGTTGACATACACCTACTTGCCACCTACACTTTTTTGTTTCCCAGTACTTTTTCATCAGTAAGACCAGCTAAATATAGGCGTCATCACAGCCAGAGAGAAAAGATAGTTTATTGACGTTTCTGGTACTTTCACGTACTCTAGAAGCGCAGTAATAAGGATACGTTGTTATTTTTTTGTACTAAAAATATCTCTAATTTTTTGAGATAACTTATAGGCAAATAATCCACACACTACCTCCTTGTTACTGTTAGAAGGTGTAACAACCTGCTATACTATTTCTCATGCGCTTATGCGCTTTTTTATGAAGTGATATCGGTCGCTTGTGTAGTACACAAAGTCACCCTTCATTTCATCAATAAAAGTGCTTAAGAGTTATGAATGTTCTTTGGTAAACATGTGATTAGAAAAGGATGAAAACATTTCATGTTTTCATCCCAAGATTCTAATCAACAGGATTATGTCAGGGTACATAATTTTCATATCCAAAAGATACCGCCTTGGGCGCGGATGCATTCTTAATATTTTAAGATTGGCATGAAGCCCGAAATTTCCGCTTGACTTGTCCCTTCACGGTTGCTACTTCAGAGATTCAGTCCCGTATTACAGCTAACCTCCGCATCGTAAGGTGTGGAGTTAGTGATATTGCGTAAGTGGGTTGATAAGCCACTTACGAAATATGAATTAATTCATATTATCAGTCGTTATCAAATTTAACAGCTCATTCATTTGAGCACGCGTGTTAATCCCACGCACAATTATTTAATTACATTTATGACTATTGCAAAAGATTTTGCTTCAAAGGCAGGTATTGCTTTTGTAGCACTAGCTATGATCTTCACAATGTCTGTTCCAGCGTCAAACGCTCAAACACAGACACCAGAAGATCTACAAAAGATGATCGATACTTTAATGGCCCAGATTGAAGCTCTAAAGGGAGGAACAGCTTCAGCTACAGCTAGCGGATACACTTGGACTCGCGACCTTAAAACAGGTGCGACCGGTGCAGACGTAATGGAACTACAAAAGTTCTTGAACTCTAACGAGGACACACGTGTAGCTGCTACAGGTGTAGGATCTGCAGGTATGGAAACTTCATACTTTGGTCCAGCTACAGCTGCTGCTGTATCTAAGTTCCAAATGAAGTATCGTGCTGATATCCTTTCACCAGCTGGTTTAGTAAACCCAACTGGATTCTTTGGTCCATCAACACGTGCTAAGGCTAACGCTATGAACACTGTTACTACTCCAACTCCAGATGAGGATGAGGATGGTTCAACAGATGAGGATGAAGATGAAGACACAACTCTATCAGGTGAGGCTTCATTGACTACTTTTGAAGTAGCTGATGGTGAAGATGCTGATGATGTAGAGGAAGGTTCAGAAGATATTGCTGTTGGTGAATTCACAGTTGAATTTGCTGATGGTGACGCTGAAATCTCACGTCTAGATCTAGCTCTTGAAGTTGATTCAGGAAATGATGGAGACGATGATCCATGGAAAGTATTTGAAGAAATTTCTCTATGGGTAGACGGTGAAGAAGTGGCTCGTGTAGACGCTTCTAACGAAGATGATTACCTAGATGAAGATGATGGTTCACTACGATTTTCAGATCTAGAAATCATTGCTAATGAGGATGAAGAAGTTACTATCGTAGTAGCTGCTTCAGTAGCTTCATCAATCGATGGATCTGCTAACGGTGAAGGATGGAATATCGCTGCAGGCGCTCTTCGTTTCTTCGATGCTGATGGTGTAGCTTCAACAGAAACTACTTTCGGTGATCTACAAGATATCAGTGGTGTAACTCTAGCAGCTCCAATTGCAGAATTCACTATTGAGGAAGCTGGTGCTGGTGATGATCTAGATCTAGAGTCTTCAGATGAAGATCCAGATTCATCAACTATTTCTCTAGATGAAGACGACAATACTGAAGCAACAATCTTCGCTTTTGATCTTTCAGCTGAAGATAGTGATGGTGACGTTGATCTTAATGAGATCTCAGTTACTGCTACTGTAACAGTTGCTACAGATATTGATGATCTAGTAAATGACTTTACTCTTGAAATTGATGGTCAAGAGTTCAGTGCTGAATCATATGTAGGTACAAATGCAACAGTAACACTTGTGTTCGATATTGATGGTGATGTAACTATTGGTGCTGATGAAGTTGTAACCGCTAAATTGATCGCTGACTTCGAACAAATGGAAGTTGGTGATGAAGGTTCAACTATCGTTGCTCAAGTTGCAACTGCTGATATCGATGCTGAAGGTGCTGATGATATTACAGTTGATGGATCAACAGTTACAGGAGAAATCCATACTCTTCGAACAGAAGGTGTATCTGTTGAGCTAGTAGACGAAACTGTAACTGCTATTGAAAACGACGATACAGATCAAACTGATGATGAAGCTAAGTTTGTTCTTGAATTCGAAGTCACAGCATTTGGTGATACTGTGTATCTACCATTTGGTGCAACAGCAAGTACAACTGATTTGACAGAAGGTGTTGTGTATTCAATCATCAATACAAACACTAACGCTGTTGTAACAACTGGAACAACCACTCCTTCATTCGATATGGATGGTTCTGGTGAAACTAACTCATTCAAGATTAGTGATGGTTCTTCAGAAACATTTACTCTTGAAGTTACTTTTGACCCAGCAGCTTCTGGTTCTTACAAGCTACGTCTAGATGAAATCAATTTTGCGACAACTGATGCTGCTACAGCAACAAACTCACAAGATGTTTCAGACGAAGACATTGATACAGCACAGACTACTATCACTTCATAATTGAAGATATGGTAATTTGGCTTATCTAAGCTAAGCTAAACAAAACCCCGCATTTATGCGGGGTTTTGTTGTATTTGGTACATCACTTTAAATCTAAAACCAAAAGCCCGACAGCGAAGCTGTCGGGCTTTTGGTGTGATAGAATTATTTAAAAGTTATGAATAATATCGCTTATATTGACGGTCAAAATCTTTACATGGGTACCACAAAACGTGACCCATCTTGGGGTGTGGATTTGGCGCGTTTTCGAGTGTATTTAAATAAAAAATACAGAGTCGAAAAAGCTTATTACTATCTTGGTTATGTACAAGAAAACAAAAATTCCGAAACTTTATATGAAGAAATTCAAAGTGCGGGATTTATTTTAGTATTCAGACAACATAATTCGGCAATGATTGGTGAAAAGAAGGGAAACGTGGATTCTGATATTATTTTCTCAATTATGAAACGTTTATATCTGAAAGAAGATTTTGAGAAAATTATTTTAGTGTCTGGCGATGGTGATTACAAAATGCTGGTAGATTTTTTAATAGAAAATGAAAAATTGGAGAAAATTTTATTTCCAAAGAGAAAATATGCTTCCTCACTTTATAAATCTATTGGTGCGACTTATTATGCAGATTTATCAGAACCGAGTACTAGACTAAAGGTGGGAAAAAAGAAAAGGGGTCCTTAGGTAGTTAGCCGTTCGGAACCCTTTTCGTCGTGATTTTCCTATTATACACTTTTGCTAGCAAAATGCTAGCAAAATTTAATTGGTTTTTGTAAAGAAGACAGAGCAAAAACAAAACCCCGCATTTATGCTGGGTTTTGTTGTATTTGGTACATCACTTTAAATTTAAAACCAAAAGCCCGACAGCTTAGCTGTCGGGCTTTTTGGTCGGTGCTATCAACAAGTTTGCATAATTATTTGTATTATTGTATTATTATTTGTACAAAGTGCCGAAAGGCTTCGAGAAACCCCGCCATTTGGCGGGGTTTCGATTTTCTTCTTTATGAAATTAGGAATGATTGCAACTTTTCTTTTATTTCAAGAAAAGTGGCTGGAGATATTTCGTAAAGTTTTCGTCTTAGTCTGCGGACACTTACTAGCTTCATCTGAGCTAAAATTACAGAAACATTTTGTTCATGGATATCTGTAAAATTAAAATAAAAATCCAAAGCCTTTTGTTTTGTTGATAGTGGAGCACACCAAAACATGTGGTTGTTAAATTTTTTAATAACTAACACTGGTCTTGAAAAATTATCACCGCTTCCGTTTTGTTCATAACCAATATTTTTTCCTAACATAGACATCCAAACTTCACCTTCCTTTGGAAAGAAATTAATTTCATCCGTGTTTGTTTGGATTTTCTTTTTGAGTTTATTCCATGCGTCATAATCTTCTATGTTATTCATAAATTTATAGGTTTAGTTTGGTAGTTTGTATTATATCAGTATGAAAAAAAACCCCGCATTTATGCTGGGTTTTATTGTATTTGGTACATCACTTTAAATCTAAAACCAAAAGCCCGACAGCGAAGCTGTCGGGCTTTTGGTGTGGTAAAGTATGTTTGTGATTGAGAAAAAATTTGATGATTGGAATCTCCATAAAAAAGAATTAAATCGAAATTCGGTCAAGCTTTATAAGGCTCGTGAAATATGGTGGTGTTCTTTAGGAGTGAATGTTGGTTATGAACAGGATGGTACTGGTGAAGATTTTGATAGGCCAGTAGTCATATTAAAGGGATTTAGTAAAAATGTTTGCTTGGTTGTACCTCTCACAACTTCAACAAAGACAAACCCATACCATTTATCTCTCGGTCAAATTGATGATTGTGAATCTTTTGCAATTGTTTCGCAAATTAGATTAATCGACACTCGTAGACTAATAAATAAAATCTGCACTTTGGACAAAGAAAAATTCACCGAATTAAAAACCACCGTTAAAAGTGTTTTTTAACGGTGGTTTTTTATTTTTCTCCCACCGAAGTGGGCAAGGCCGAAGCCATTTGTTCTTACATAATATCAGTATGAGGATTATTGTCAAATAATATAGTGCCATAAAAAGTGACTATTGCTTGTACAAAGTGCCGAAGGGCACCACAAAACCCCGCATTTATGCGGGGTTTTGTTGTATTTGGTACGTCATTTTAAATCTAAAACCAAAAGCCCGACAGCGAAGCTGTCGGGCTTTTGGTGTGTTAAAATTGAAATGAAATGATAAGAGATCTTAAAAATGTTGCATATATAGATAATACAAATCTTCATAAGGGAACAGAAGCTGAAGGTTTTGTTATAGATTATAAAAAGTTTCGTATTTATTTAAAAGAAAAACTAGCTGTGAAGACGGCTTATATTTTTATTGGTTATGTACCTGGAAATGAAGAAAGATATAGAAAATTTCAGGAATTAGGATACACTTTAATTTTCAAGCCAACTTTACCAGATGGCAATGGTAAAATAAAAGGAAATTGTGATGCTGAACTGGTTTTGCAAGCGGTTCGTGATTATTATGAAAAGTCTTTTGATAAAATGATTCTCGTATCCAGCGATGGAGATTTCGGGTGTTTAATTCAATTTTTACAGGAAAGAAAGAGTTTAGAAATTGTACTCAGTCCAAGGAGTAAAAATAAATGTTCAACTTTAATAAGACGATTATCACCAAAGTTAACATTTATTCCAGAAATTAAACATCATATAGGTGGGTGAAAATAAATACCCCCATAGCAGACGGAACTGCTACAGGAGTATTTAGAGGTGATGTCAATTATTATACACCTTTACCAACAAATTGCCAGCAAAAATTGTAGAAGCAAAACCCCGCATTTATGCGGGTTTTTTAAAATGTTGGTTGTTATTAATTAGTATTTTTAGATCTGCTATAATAATCATGATGTTTAATAAGACTTTTTATAAGTTCCTTTTTGGTTTTGTCGGCGTGATTGTCAGTACCTTGTTGTTTATTATGATTGTCGGCCTCGGCGTATAATATATCTATGATAAGGATTACCGATCAGTATTTTTGGAATTTCGTTTTCTTGATGTTTTTTTTGGCGCTTGTGGTTATGGCGCTGATTATTCTCGATACGGAGTCACGTTTTCTCGAGACGCCACTTTTGCCGATTGATTATATTCTGATGACTTTGGCTACTTGGCGTTTGATCCGTCTGTTTGCTTACGACATCATTACCCGTTTTTTTCGCGAGCAATTTTGGGATCTAAAAAAAGTTGGTAGGGGATTTGAGTTGGTAAAGCCAATGACTGGCCCTAGGCGTACGGTGGCAGATCTTCTAGGTTGTCCGGCTTGTCTCGGAATCTGGATGGGATCGACAGTGGTGTTTTTCTATCTCTTAACCCCATACGCTTTTATTCCTGTCGTCATTTTAGCAGTATCGGCTGTGGCACAATTTTTACAAAATCTTGGCACCTTAGTGAGCACAGCTTCAGAGCACCTTGATAAAAAATCCAAAAATCTGGATTAGTCTTTAGGTAAATACACATTTGTTTAAAAGCTTGCTAAAATATTTGGTAAGGATTATTTAAATAAATTAAATTTATATGTTTAAAAAAGTTTGTGCATTGGTTGATGATGTTACAACTACCGAAAAGGAAGTAGCCTATGCTCTTCTAGCTACCCGTATTGCTACGGCCGTATTTTTTATTACTCACGGTTATGACAAGTTTTTTAGTGAAGCGGGACTCGCTGGCTTTGCTGGCATGTTGACCAAGTTTGGTTTCCCAATGGCGGATATGTTTGCTTTTCTAGTAGCTTTTGCTGAGCTATTTGGTGGTATTGCTATCTTGCTTGGTGTTATGACTCGCTTCTGGGCTTTTTGGTTGGTGGTGATTTCTTTTGTAGCGTGGTGGGTGGTAAAGGGTTTTGCTTTAGGTATGGATAAAGGTGATTTAGATGTACTAGCTCTAGGGCTTACTTTTGCACTCTTGTTTGCTGGTCCAGGCGCTTTGTCACTCTCGGCTTACTTTAAATGTAAGGATGGGAAGTGTGATAATTAAGAAGAGGTGATGTAGGTGAGTGCTAAAACAAAACAGGCGCGGGCGAAGCCCGCGCCTGTTTTGTTGATTGTAATTTTGTCGGGATAGCCGGAATCGGACCGACGCCATGCGCACCCCATGCGCACACACTACCACTATGCTATACCCCGAAATCGTGACTATTGTACTAGAAAATTAATAATAAATAAATTTAGGAACAGGGAAGTTTTGACAAATCACAATTTTTGTACCACACTAACTTTTATTGGGGATTTGGTGTTGACGAATATTTTCTATCACCTATAATGTAGGTATTCATTCATTGAATATTGTTCTTCAAAAATTTCTCGATTTATATCAAATCGTTTCGTTCTTAAAATTTTGTAAGTTTTGAACTTACTATTTTTCCACAAAGATCCACTTAATTTTTAAGTCGGGTCTTTTATTTTTATGTTATTCTACAGCCACTTATGAAAGATTTTTTTACCAGACTAGCGATTATTACCGCACCATTTCTAGTAGCAATTTCTAGTTTGGTGTCGATTGTGGCTTTTGTTACTTCAGTTTCGTTTGGGGTAAATTCCGGACATCTTTTATATTTCTCGTTGCCAATTTTGATTATTACCCTGCCTTTGGTTTTGCGTCGCAAGGCGTATTTCCACTTTGTTTGGATTTGGCTTTTAGGTCCAGCTCTTATCGGTCTCATTGTTATGGGTGTGAAGGCGATTGATACTTTTCTTTTCTAAAAAATCTGTTATAGTGCTGGGAGCAGGCTCATGACAGTTGGTCGCACTTTTGTGCGGTAATTGATACTCAAGTATCAGCCGACCGAGGTCCAATCTATTTTGATTTGGGGTCGTAGCCTATGATGTCAATTATCTTTGATATCCATGGCCTGTATTCATTATTAATCTTATATATTAAGTATCTATGGCCATTACTAAAGCCAAGAAGCAAGATATTCTTGCCAAGCTTGAAACTGTTCGTGATAGCTCAGAGTCAATCGTCTTTGTTCATTTTAAGGGACTAACGATGGCAAATACTACCGCTATGCGTAAGGGTTTGCGCGAGAAGGGAGTTAGCTACTTTGTGGCAAAGAAAACTCTCATGAAGCGTGCCTTCGGTACTACCTTCACTGGAGAGATGCCAAATCTTGATGGTGAAATTGCCGTCGCTTACAGTACTGATGCAATTGCACCAGCTCAAAGTGTCAAAGAATTTTCTGAGAAATTCAAAAACAACGTTTCAATTGTTGGTGGAGTATTTCAGGGGGTGTTCAAGAGTCAGGCGGAAATGACCGAAATCGCGTCTATACCACCACTACAAACCCTTCGTGGTATGTTCGTCAATGTTATCAATTCTCCGATCCAAGGATTGGTTATTGCTCTTGACGCTATTGCAGCAAAGAAGTAATTATTAAACTTATTAAAAACAAAAATATGAGTGAAGACACAACAGTAGTAGACACTACAAACGGAGTTGATGAGACAGTAGAAATTCCTGCTGAATTCAAGGCTCTTGTAGAACAAGTAGAGAAGATGAGTGTACTTGAGCTACATGCTCTCGTAAAGGTTTTAGAAAAGCGTTTTGGTGTATCAGCAGCTGCTGTGGCAGTAGCTGGTCCAGCGGCTGGTGGAGCTGCTGCTGAAGAGCAATCAGAATTTACAGTAGAACTTACCGAAGCTGGCGCGCAAAAGATTGCCGTTATCAAGGTGGTTAAGGAGGTGCTAAGTCTAGGTCTAAAGGAAGCTAAGGACATGGTAGACTCTGCTCCAGCTGTGGTTAAAGAAGGTATGAAGAAAGAAGATGCTGAAGCTCTAAAGGCTAAGCTAGAAGAAGCTGGTGCGAAGGTTACTTTGAAATAATATTCACCAAATAAAATAAAGAGGCGCGCCCGTAGGGCGTGCCTCTTTATTTTTTAAAACACAAAGACTTTTTCTGTCCATAATTGCCAATATATTTATTGTGCTATAATCTCACCACTTCACCTTATGTCAGACCCACTTTCTATTCTGTTTGGTAGCACAGCCCGCGTCAAACTCTTAAGATTTTTCTTATTTAATCCCTCCAAGGAGTTTACTTTTGATGAAATGAGCAAGCGGGCGCGCTTGGTGCGTCGCACCGCCCGTACCGAAATATCTGCTTTAGAGAGGGCGGGAGTGATAACTTCACATGTAGTGCAGGTAGTTTTACCGGGAAAAACCAAAAAAACCAAAGTCCTACACTACTGTTTAAATAAAAAATTTCAGGAGCTTCAAGCTCTGCAAACTTTTCTTTTTGAGACTGCTCCGATTAACGGCAAAAATTTGCTAACACATTTACGCAAGGCGGGGATACTTGATTTTGTGGCTGTGGCAGGGGTGTTTGTACGCGAGTTTGAACAACAGCTCGATTTACTCATTGCTATGAAGAAGCCTTCTCAGTCTAAAGTTGAGACAGCAATCCGTGCTTTTGAAGCGGAGATTGGAATGGAGATTCGCTTTGCACTTATGACAAATGAAAGCTTGCTTTATCGTGTCGGCATGAATGATAAACTCACTCGTGATCTTTTTGATTATAAGCACCAGATACTTGTTGATAAAATTGGGGTACGTGATGAGTTGCATAATGGATCTTATCGAGGGTAGGAGCTTTGGTTTTATAAAGTTTCAATGCTAACATCATTCTTATGAATGCTAAGAATTTAATTATAATTACAACTTTACTTATCCTTATCGTAGGGATAATTTTTCTTGTGGCGGAGACAAAAAAACCAGAACTCTCCCAAAATAATCTCGAGATTGATGATGGTACTGGTATAGATTATGTTTCCGAAGATGAGCCGATGCCTAATTTGTCAGAGAGTGACAAAGATTTGAATATCTATGAAGAGAAGGTGGAGGAGGTTGAAAAAAGTATAAATGTTTCGGAATGGCAGACTTATATAAACGTAAACTATAATATAGAATTACAATTCCCTGATTGGTGGACAGTTGAAATACAAGAGGAGATGTCTGGAGATGTGAAAAATCTACAATCTATAATTTGGTTGTCAGACAAAAAAGATCCTTACGAGGGTATTACAATAATGGTTTTTAAAGATTCTTTAGAGAACACTTTAAATAATAATAAAAAAAGAAAAGATATAATACCTTTTTTTGCCAAAGTATATTATTTGAATATAAATAATATACCTAGTATTGGATTTAGAGGTGACGATATGTACAGTGAGGAGTATAAGAAAGTATATATTTTGGGTGGAGAAAATTTTAGTTATATTATTATGACTAATAGTAATGATATAAGAATTTTTGAGGAGGTTCTTCATTCTTTTAATCTAACAAAGTAATAGTTTTATGTTATAAATTAAGAATCGACTGATAAAGGTCGATCTTGTTCTTTAACGTAGTACATTTTGTGAGGTGTAAAAGTGAAATTAAGATTATTGTTTATTGTCAGTGGCGTTTTATTTTGCAATTTATCTTCAGCTGGTACCTTTCCAGAACCAACTGGTCCAGCAGGGTTGCCATTTAATGAGAATCAAACTGGACCCTTGTGTTCAACTTCAGGATGGGTAATTGATGGTGATTCACATCAGTTCCATATGGAGTTCAATCCCGACACAAAAATAGAGAAGTTCCATATTGGTGAAGATTGGAATGGTAAGTGTGGCAGTGATACGGATGAAGGTTATCCATTGTTAGCTATTGCTGATGGTGAAGTTATTTTAGTTGATTCTGTAGGTACAATTTCTGGTCAAGGTAAGCGTCTATATTTAAGACATACTTTTCCTTATTCACAGAATACTGCTGGAGTGATGGTGGTGGAAAGTGTAATGTTGCATTTACAGAAAATGAATACAGGTATTGTGGCTGGAGCTAAGGTTAAAAAGGGTCAGACAGTAGCTTATTTAGGTAAGACCGGTACCACTTTAGCTCATTTGCATTGGGAGATGAGATATGACTTAACTTCTTCTGTTCCAGTTAATACTAATCCATACAGTGCACCTCTCACCATAGATAAGGCTGTTAAATATCTACCGCCTTCATTGGTGGTAGATGATAGGCGTTATTATCAAACTTGGTCTGCAAACAATTCAACTTGGACTTATTACAAACCATTTCTGAATTCTCCATCTTCCCTGGCTTATGTTAAGAAAGATGGAGAGGTTAAGAGTTTGAGACATGCGATTGAGGCTGGATGGATAACGTCTCGTAATATCCAGTTTAAGAAAAGTGACGGCAAGTGGTATTACTATACTACCAATGTAGACCTGCACTTTTTTGAAGCGGGAAAGGAGTATCGGGTAATGTCTACTTTGTCTGGGGTGACATATTATTTGCCAATCCCAAATAATAAATTCCAGCCAGATCGGGCACGTGTCGATATGATAAATGCGGTCAGGTATGATGATCGTTTTGTTTCATTTGACACTGTTAGTCATGAAATCGTTGATGACTGGCATCCAGATTGGATTCTTCATAAAATGACATTCACCCTTGATTCTGGAGAGACGACCACAGTAGCTCAAATTACCAATAAAGCTAATCCATTAAAAAGACAAACTAATTTTATAGATCCAGATACGGGTACTTGGGTTGGTTTTAAAGTAGTGGGTTGGAACAAGTTGTATTAAAAGTTCCCTCAAAACCTCTCTGTTTTTACAGAGAGGTTTTTCATTTTTGTGGTCTAAATTATCTTTTTGCTCTGACTTTGGTTACAAAACCCTCGCTAAATAACCCTATAAATTCCTGTGTATAAAAGTGTGTATAAAAATGTTTATAAACCACA
>JAGOSI010000063.1 GCA_018062385.1 Minisyncoccota bacterium | reverse complement strand
GCCATACACGATATAGACGGCTACAAAGAATTGGTCAAGAACTAAATTTATTTATCTTGTTAAACCAAATTGCCGAGGGAAAAGTACAGCTGTGTTATCAGAAGAGGTATTATCAGACTTCATTGGTAGTTGTTCACTATGTTGAGGCCAAGGTATAGGTAAAGTTCCTGATCAATTTTTCAAAAGTTCTTTCTGATAACGTTCTCCAAACATTAACCAAAGAGACAGGAAGAAAGCAGCAATGATAGGACCAACAACAAAACCAGACACTCCAAAAGTTGTAAGTCCGCCAATCGTAGCCAACAAAGTAACACTGTCGGGCATTTTTGACCCACGACCAACAAGAATCGGGCGCAGGAATTCATCCACCAAACTCACGAGCAATATACCAACCACCAAAAGAGTTACCCCTTCCCAAATAGAACCAGTGGCCAAAAGTATAATACTCGCTGGAAACCATATGATGGCTGGGCCTATAGCCGGAAGAATGGCGAGAAGTGCCATAGCGACTCCCCACAATGCCGGATTAGACACACCCACAATCCAAAAGGCCAAGCCTCCCAACAACCCCTGTAATGCTGCAATTGCCAACGTTCCTTTCACTACTGCTCTTGATGTCTCTACAAATCTAGCAAAGAGACGTTTCTCATAAGCATCACCGAGGGGTAGATAATAAATGAGTGTCTTTTGTAATTTGACTCCATCCCGAAAAAAGAAAAACAACAGATAGAGCATAATGGCAGTAGAGATGACCAACGAAAAAGTCATCTGCCCAATAGTTACCAAAGATGAAGCCAAAAACTTCGACACTCCTGTCCCCCATTCACGTAGCTTCTCGACTACTGCACCCTGTGAAATGCCATACGGTTCTAGGAAGGCAATAAATTGTTCGGTCCGGTCAAGTAAATTTAATCCTTCGATCTGTTCGTAATTTTGACTGATATTTTGGTACGGCCCGATTGATTCTTGCACAATCATTCCCCCCACCACCAAAAGCGGTATCATGACAGTAAGAATAACTGCCCCAATAGTGATAATAGAGGCTAGAGAGGAACGTCCGTGGGTTTTTCGTTCAAACCAAAGGTACAATGGATAAAAGACAATGGCAATGACAATAGCCCAAAATACTGGCATCAAATAAGACCCCAACATCCAGAAAAAAGTTACTGTTGTGGCCAAAAGTAGACCAAAGAAGAAAAACTGTTGAATATAATCAAACCTCATTCAGCCCATTATATCATGTTGCAAATAAAGCCCCGGATCACACATTTCTACTATGACTTTAATACTCTAATTAGATAAAACAATTTTCGATTTCCTTATTTTCGAGTGCCGTCACGCTTAAAAAAAGTCCATACATAATATTTTTCTACTTTCTCTCTTGCCCACGGAGTTTTGCGTAAGAAGGTCAGGCTTGAATTTACACTTGGTTTATCGGTAAAGCATTTTATATTTATCTTCTCTCCCAAGCTTTCCCAGCCGTAGTGGGCCACCAGTTCTTCTACGATGGTTTTTAAAGTGATGCCATGAAGCGGATTATTTGGCTGATTTGTCATAACCTATTGATTCTACACGATATTAAACACAGCACCAGAGGACAAAATAAAATCAGATACTGTATACTATCCAACACTAATAAATATCAATATGCATCAAGGAAATTGGAAGTGTAGCAGTTGCGGTGGAGCCATTACCGAATTACCGTTTCAACCACGTAGTGAAGCCGGTCTCACCTGTCGTAACTGCTTTATGAAAAATAAAGGTGGCAATAGGAGCGGGAGCGTTGCTCCCGCTCCAGAGATGGGCGACCTGGCCACCGAAGCCCCCGACATTCCAGACTTTGCTGAAGTCGCTAGTGAACCAGCTCCAGATGATGATTTTGGAGGTAGCGCTATTCCGGTCTCGGGCGAAAAGCCTCGCTTTACTGGTAATTGGGAATGCGCCGGCTGTGGAGCCTCTATCAGCTCGCTCCCCTTCCAGCCCCGCGACACCAGCAACTTGAAGTGTTTAGATTGCTTCAAGAATAGTAAGTAGTATAAAAAGAAAAACAGACCCTGAGGGGTCTGTTTTTACTTACATAAAGCTTAGGATAAGACTAGTAATTTTGTAAGGTTTTTTGTAAAAAATTAGCGAAATATATTATTGATTTTGCTCCTCTTCAATTTCCTTTTGAAAATCATCATACGAATCATATATTTGTTTTCGTAAAGTATTTGTGAGAATTATTCCTGGCACTTTTACAAAATCAGCTGAAGTTAAACCAGTGAAAGTATCAATCTTTTTTCCTGTTAAACCAATGACCGCATCATCGATTCTTTTCAACTGATTAGTGTAGTCACAGAGATTCTTGATATTTTTATACGAACCACAATCCACTTCTAGAGAATGCTCTGGTGGCAATAAGTTCATCTCGTTTTCCTCTAAAAAGTAGACGGGTACGTGACTTGGTAAACCATCAACAACAGTCCCCTTTTTAAATGAACTTACCACCACTACATCGATAGAACGTGGGTTTTTAATGATCCAATTTATCTGCGAGTAAGAAGATAAAAATAAAATGCCTGTATCTTTATTATCTGATAAGTCTAAAGTGACTTCACGATTTTCATTTTCACTTTCATAGATACTAACGTAAGTATTTTTCGCTGAATCTGCTATTTTTTTCAGTTCGTTGGATAAATCACCCAGCTTCCATTGCTTTTTTACTGGCAATAAATTCATACTAAAACCTGTTGTATGCCAATTATTTTTATATTCAACCTCAACTTTGTATGTACCCTTTTTTAAGTAAATAGTAACAGAATCTTTGCTTTGATTTTTCACCAAGCGTTCATCAATAATAACCTGGGATTCACTCCAGCTTTCATCTGTTGAAATAACATAATTTCCAGATACAGGCATAGTAATGTTTCCAATCCAATACCCACCAAAATCTTCTGAAGGAATACCTATTTCATCGTAGATATACGAAACAGCAACTTTTGGTACAGTTTTTGTTGTTAAGTGTTTTTCTGGCTCATTTGTGTTGAAATAATATGCTCTATAAGAATTTTGGGGGATATTTGCTGGTAAAATGCTTTTAGACCAAAACTTGGTTGCAATCGGGAAAGAAGTCAAAAGTGGCGCCGTACCAGCTTGCGAAATCTGATTTTCACCAGCTTTCATTTTTGTCAGTTGTGCCTGCAAAATAGCAACTTGCTCCAACAGCATTCTTATTAAGGCAGAGTTATCAGTAGATGCTCTAGCCTGAGTTATTCCTACACCGCACATTATTATAACAAGTAAAAATATAACTAAAAAACGTTTTTTTATCATAAAGCAAGTTTAACATTGACTTAAATAAATCTTTTATTTTGTGTGTGAGTAAGTCTTTATACAAAATCTTT
>JAGOSI010000062.1 GCA_018062385.1 Minisyncoccota bacterium | reverse complement strand
ATAAGGGCAATCCGTTACTACAAGGTCAATACTTTTGTCGGGAATGTTTTTCATTAACTCTAAACAGTCGCCATGCCATAATGTAATCATGGTGAAAGTATAATATTAAACTACTCAAGATTAAAAACTAAAAATGAATTATAAAACATCTGAACCGTGTGTCTCTTGCAAGGCGAGTACTGAAAACGGAAACTGCTTTCATCATATCAAAACGCGTGCTAGTGGAGGCAAAGATGTGCCTGAAAATATGATCTCCACTTGTAAGCAGTGTCATGCCAAATTCCATAACCATTCAACTAACTATATGGCCAGCAAATATTCATCTGTAATGGAGTGGCTTTTATCAAATGGATGGTATATATGCGAATTAACTGGTAAGTGGCGAAATCCTAAAGCTTAACCTTTTTCATCTTGATTTATCGAAAAATCCTAACTATCGTTCTTTCAAATAAAAAAAGCCTCTTCGTAAAAAGAGGCTTCAACATATTGCTTAAGGTGATCTAGACCTTAGAGCGAAATCTAGTAATTAAATACTATATCTCATTCTAAATCGCAACACCTCTAAGTAATTTTTACAATGGAGGATCGATGAAAATCACACAACAATTTTTCGAAGAGTTTCTTAACGGGAGCGAGCAGTTCCTAGAGCTGGGAATGCGGGTTTTAAAGCTCGAATTACTATTAAGGGTATATGGGGGAATAGTTCCGCTATCGGTCATATTTAAAGAGTTTACCGCTACTGATATTGAGTACTTTCTAACCACCGAAAGGTTAGATGTTAAAAGCGGATATGGCTTTATGGGGAATAATATTGTTACTGAAGTACTCGCATTTCCAAAAGCTACAATAAAGGCTAGGGCCAGCGAGGCGGCTAATGGCTAAAAGGTTTATAAGCACCGAGAAGTGGAAAAAGCCTTGGTTTAAAAAACTATCTAGTAAGTACAAAGTTATTTGGGATTATCTTTATCTTGATTGCGACTGCGCAGGTGTCTGGACAATAGATATTGACCTACTGTGTTTTCAAACTAACGAAAAGGTAACGCTTGATGCAATTCTTGAAACTTTCAAAGAACAAATCTACCAGATTGATTCAAACAAGCTTTTATTGATCCCTTTTTATAATGATCAGTACGGACATACTAAAGAAAGTTTTTCTGCTAAGCGAAAGGCAACGGAAACTCTTTTCTTATATGGCATTGATATTACTAACAATAGGACAGTGTACCCCCCGGCGGGGGGGAGTGTGGGGGTAGACTACAAGTATAGGTATAGTAATAGTATAGGTATAGGTATAGGTAAAGACGAGCAGTGCGTTGAACTTGACACCGTTACCGACTATACGCATCCATTAGATATTAAGTGCGAAGATCCAAAGCCCAGACCGCAAGACATTGTCGATTTATGGAATTCTGTTTGTGTGAGCTACGGAATGCCTAAAGTGGCCGTAATGAACGAAACGAGAAAGAAAAAGCTCCACTCTTTTTTAAACGAAGTAAAAACACTCAAAGAATGGAGTGCTATTTTTTCAGTAGCATCAACCAAAGCATTTATGGGGCAAGATGGGAGAATGTTCACGCCAAGCTTTGATTATGTTCTGGAAAAGGGAAGGCATATTAAATTTTTAGAAGAGGCCGAAAGCTGTATTAGCGTAAAAGAAAAAACAGTGGATGATTGGATGGCACAAATAATTGCCGACGACGAAGCAGAGCAAGAGGCGCTACGCAATCAACGCGGAGGTTTGTCCGATGTTTGAATTACCGCCTGATTTGGCCGAGATTCGATTACACGAGCAAGCCGGTAGGGTAATGCATTTTGGGTCAAGATATCGCTTCCTACAGGCTATTAACGGCCTTAGACCGGGTTGTATTCATGGACTTCTGGCCCCAAGTTCGATGGGCAAGTCAACTTTACTTAGATCGATCATTTCTGACACTTCAGAGATTAAAAAAGTAGGCGTTATATTGTCGGAAGAAACAGACATAGAATATTCATCTGGTTTTGAACGACAAGGAGAGCCGATATGTTGGGAAAATCTTCTATACGCATCCGAATCTAAGATAGTTTCTATGTATGACACCAAAGAAGAGCAGCTAGATGCGATTATCTCTTTTGCCATTGAGAACGACATAAAAGTCTTGTTTTGGGACAATATAACCACGGGCGGGATTCTGGGAGATACGGTTATGCCAAACCAAATGGCCGTACTGCTAGACAGGCTCAAGAAAAACCTATTTTTGAATCAAATAGCACTAATGTTTATTGCCCACACTAACAAGAGCGTAAAAACAGAGCAAAGTTTTCAGTTTCAAGGAGAGGACGTGCGTGGTTCGGCCCAATATTACTTAAAAAGTGACTATTTCTTTACTCTTCAAACCAAAACTAAAGAGGATAAAAAAATTACCTTTGTAAAAATTGCAAAACACAGATTTCACCAACCAAAAGATATATATTACGTATTACCATTTGAAGTGAATAGATACGTTAAAGACACACCGGTTAAGTATAGTTTGATTCAAGAGATATTTGAAAAGGAGAAGAAAAAAGATGAAACGCCAAGAAAGAGCTATCAATTATATTCCAGAGGATGAGTGTTGGAAGGTTGTTGGAAACAAGGCCCACTTTCACATAGAAAAAGAGTTTGTTTATTATGAATTTAAAGATGATCGCGAGGCTATGAAATGGAAAAGCGAGAGGGCAACCGAGAATCGCAGAACTGGTTTTATAGAGGACTGGCAAGCCTGCAATCCAGACGGTACTTTTAATTTTGAAAAGATGGCAAAGCTTAAACGCTCAATGGGAATTGCCCAGGGAAGACCTGAATCCGTAGCCGAAATGATTGGCGTTAATGACATGCTAGGAAGAAAAACCGATTATGAGGCCATGGACGAAATACAGATTCACTCTCCAAATCTTCCAAGACCAAGATGGGACGGTAAAAGAGTTGATCGAACAACCAGGGAAATGAAGCTGGAGCAACTTGTAGGGACTGCGAAGATACCCCCTTATTTGAGAGAGCTATTCTTATCAGAAATTAAATTAAGCACAGATATGGCCAATGCTCACTTAAGAGATCGCGCCCGCCTTTTAGGTTTACTATGAGTACGTGGAAGGAATTAAGCGAAGAGGAGAAGAGGGAAATTTGTGAGTACTTAGACCTCCTAAAGAAGTTTAACGAGAATCCTGGCAATCTTACCATGGATCAAAAGAGGTGGGTTTTACAGCGTGCTGATTTGCCTACCTGGTTAGTTCCCTTGGATGTAATTGAAAAGCACTCGTTAGGTTAAAAGCTTTTTAGTTTGACAACCCATCCGACTTCTCGGAAACTTATTTACATGACAACAACACAGCTTAGAAGCCTTAACGACATTGGTTCACGCCTTAAATGGGTGCGCGAGTCGCTAGGAATCACTAAGTCAAAGGTTGCTTTGGACAACATGATGGCAATTTCTTCCTATTCAGACAGAGAAAATGGGATAAGGACTCACTATCCTGAGGAGTATAAGGCATTGGCCGAGTACTTCGCCCATC
>JAGOSI010000020.1 GCA_018062385.1 Minisyncoccota bacterium | reverse complement strand
AATCTGGAGTCATGCCGAGTATGTTTTAGCGGTTGATGAGTATGTAAAAAAGGTAGGGGAGTTAAGTAAGAAAAAGTAAATATCAGCTAATTCTAAACTTAAATTATTTAAAAATAGATTTTTTCTCCAGAAAAGCTTTCGTCTGCATTAACAATAACATTAGTCCTATCACTAAATTCAACATTTGTATTAGCTTTTGAAGACCTCTTCTTAAACCTATTTCTAGTTAGATAAGATAAAATTACATATTCTGTATGACCACCGCACTCTAAAAAATGATACGTTCTGGAGAGGTAATCATGATATTTAGTTTAGGTTTTTCAGGTCTTAACGTTAATCTTGTCAAATCTCTTCAAAGCCAATACTTTTTAGATAATCAAAAATTGGATTATAAAAATCTGGGTTACGAGTAGGGTCTAATGGGTTACCGTGCGGAATAACAATAACCATTCCTTGTCTGGCACGAGTAAGTAAAACGCGATACGCGTTTTTTAAATACATTTGTCGTTCAGCTTTTTTAATATAATTCCACTTACTACCAACAAAGGATCGATAATCCCATCTATCTTTTGTATACCTAAAATCAGCGTCCCAAAGTACACATGACCAATCTAATTCCAAACCTTGAATATCAAATTCTGTTGCGACATCTTCAAGATAGTATGATGACCGAACATCTTCTTTTTCATCAAGAAACCAGTGAATCGGATCCATTGGAGACTTCACGAATATTGCATGGGGTTTTAATCTCTCTGCCTGCGAAGAAACAACCATTCCGTAACGTTCAGAACCGCGAGCTTGTTTTTTTAACCACTCTTTTGCTTTTGAAATATCGCGAGTAATTACAATTGGATATTTTGATTTCACCTGCATTAGTGTTTTCTGCGCTTCCTTTACATCCATATCCAAAATTTGCTTTATGAGTAAAGAAACATGCTCGGCACGAAATGAGCGCATCGAGACAGATAAATGCAACTCGTCTTTTATAAATACATTTTTATGAGTTTTAATTTGCTCTAAAATTTTTCCTGCTCCGTATTCACTATCAGTAAGTCGAGAAGACACATAGATATTCCAGTCTGGAAATGAACGATTTAAGCATTCAATCCATTCGCTAATTCCTGCTTCCCCCGTGTTTATTTCTTGACCTCCGCCGACTAAGCAAACGACAACTGCCCAATCAGGATGGCGATCAAGACAAGAGATAAGAAACTCCGGCTCAGACTGATTAAAATCTGGTCTACCTTTCTTCCTTTGCATAAAATTTGCTGTTTGCTCTAAATTCCAAGCTCTCTGTGCTTCATCGAAAAGAGCAACATGTTCAATCGGCGGTTTTTCATCTTTAAGACAATCGTCACGAAAATTATGAACGTTTTGAATAAATAATTTAACATTACGCATCGCATCACCTTTAGTAATTTTATTTCCTTTTTCTTTCTCGTGAGATACTTTATCACGAGTTAACGCTTCCCTTAGTATAGCGACAAGCGGCCCATTACCAGAAAGAAAAACGCTATAAAGATCATTCTCTTTATCAATATGTTTATTCGCAATATTTAACCCAACCAATGTTTTTCCAGCGCCCGGTACGCCGGTAACAAAGCAAATTGATTTTTGTGATTTATCTCGTGAAGATTTAATTATTTCTGACACAACCTCGGATGTTTGCGTCAGGTTAATTGCTCCCGCATCACTCCGCGAAATATTTTCAACAGAATGACCTCGATACAAAGCCATCGCCGCCTCAACGATAGTAGGCGTGGGACAATATCTTCCTTTTTCCCATTCAGTTAAGTCAATAGCAGTCTCATCTAATAAAGTCAGAGTATTATCTATAACACTCTTTAATGTTTCCGTGTTCGATTTTATAGGGAAAAGAACTTTGTCACTTTGCGGAGTTAATGAAATAACTGGAGTAATGTTTTTTGCGTTCGTTGCTATAAGAATTGGAGCAATAAAATGATTATGGCTTGAGCTGTGAAAATTTTTTAAGTCTAAAGCGTAATCCCAAACCTGATCTACTGCACTTGAAGAAAATTCTTTATCTCCAATCTTAAATTCAAGAATAAAAATAGCTGATCCAATAATTAATACAACATCAATTCTCTTTCCCATTCTTGGAATAGAGTACTCGAAATATATTGAACCAGAATAAGAAGCTAGAACTTTCTGTAAAACATTAATTTCTTCTATCCAGGCATCTCGTTGGTTTTGTCCTAAGTCGAAATCACTATTTCGTGTTAGTTTACCTAGTATCTCGTCTACATTAGATTTTATAAAGAGCGCAATTGAATTAGAATAGTATTCTCGTTTCATAAAATTATTTAACAAAATAGTCAAAAGGCTTTTTGTAAAGTTTTGCAAATTCTTTCAACTGTAAAACATCAAATCGTCTTTGTCCCGATTTTACCTTCGAAAGATAGGACTGAGTCCTTCCTAGTTTTTCAGCAACTTCTAACTGTACAAGCCCAGCCTCAATACGCGCCCTTTTTAGATGCGCGACAATTTCATTATGGTCTTTTGTGTACATTGCTCTAGGCATTGCTTTTATAATATATTCCATTATGTAATATTCCAAATTGCCATATAATACAAGAATCCTGCTCTATATTATTAGATTGCTCAAACCAGTTTCTTTTTTGTAATGTCCCACCTTCGTCCGCTTAATACTAAAAGCCAATCCTTGACTACCTAACTTTTCCGCAATGACTTCTGCCAAGGTGCGCATGTAAGTTCCGCTTGAAGAAAGACAACGGATTTTCGCAATAGAAAATTGGTCGGTCGGTGAACCAGTTTCAGAAAAAAGCGCCCAGGCCTTGCGCACATCTGGTCGACGAAAATCATTACCTAACGCTTTTCGAATATCAGTGACTGGAGGGATAGTTTCAATTTTAGCTAAGGCTATTTTAGTAATTTCTGATCGTGATAAGGTCTGGTGATTCAGTAATTCAAGAGCAAATATTTCTGACTTTCTAGTTGGAATTGTGATTTCGTGTAAACGATTTTCCATTGTCCAGGTGTGTAAAGGTTTGCCTTGTACAGTCTTGGCGGAAAATATGGGGTAGGGAAGTTCGATTGGTCCGACTAAGGTTTTTAGAATAATTTCAATTTCTTCTTTGGAGACAACTTTCTTTTCTGTCTCCGTAACGATACCTAAAACATCGCCCGAATCAGAGTGAACACCAAAGAGGATTTCAAACTCGTATTCCTTATCCAGATCATGATAATCAGCTTGCTTTTTACACTCTTCGCCAATTAAAACTAAAAGTACCCCCTCAGCCATGGGGTCGAGTCGACCAGCATAAGCTAAGGGGGTGTCTTTTAATTCAGGTTTTGTTTGACGCCATAATTCCACACACTCTAAAGGAGTTTGACCCACGGCTTTATAAAGAAATACGTAGGGAGGAATGTTTGGCATGTTCAAAAACTCAAAACTTCAGTAAATTTTATTTGCTTTAAATCGGATCTCCGCCTAAAAAAGCGTTAACGATCATGAGTAGTATGAATAAGCCAACTGCGATCAAAATGATTTGCATAGGGCTTAATTATACCGACTAAGTAGCTGGAACGAAAGTCAGAGCTTGTCCACGCTTGCTACCACGACCAGTGCGACCAATACGGTGAACATAATCTTCGTAAGTTCCTGGTAGGTCATAATTGATTACGTGTGACACGTCGTCAACGTGGATACCGCGAGCGGCAACATCGGTTGCTACTAAGACCTTAACCTTTCCCGCTTTGAAGTTTTGTAAAGCGCGTTGACGCTGTCCATGAGACTTATTTCCATGAATAGCATCGGCGGTAATACCGGCATGTACTAGTTCTAGACTTAATTTTTCCACACTATGCTTCATGGCACCAAAGATAATTACGCGCTCAAAAGTTTGATCTTTAAGCAAGGAAACCAAAGTGTCAAATTTAGAGTGAGATCCATAACGAACAACGTCTTGAGTGATGCTGTTTGTTATGTCTGTCTTACGGACTGAGATTGTGATTGGTTTACGCAAAAATTCATGAACCAAAGCCTCAATACTTTTTGACATAGTAGCAGAGAAGAATAAAGTTTCTCTTTCCTCAGGGATATCCTTAAGAATTTGCTTGATGTCGTGGATGAAACCCATATCAAGCATACGGTCGGCTTCATCTAGAATTACGTTGGTAATAGCGCCAGGCTTAATATGATTACGGTCGATCAAGTCTTGTACTCGTCCTGGGGTACCAATAATGAAGTGATTCTTTCGACGTAGACCACGGATCTGAGGCATGATATTCATTCCACCCACACACACAGTTGAGAAGATTCCCATCTTCGGTGTTAGTTTACGTAATTCTTGTTCAACTTGAATTGCTAATTCGCGAGTTGGGGTAAGGATTAGGGTTTGAGTACCTCTTTGTTTTAAGGTCTTCTGAATGGTTGGAATTAAAAAGGCTGCTGTTTTACCTGTACCTGTCTGAGCTAGACCGATTACGTCATTGCCTTCAAGAATTAAAGGAATAACTTGGTCTTGAATCGCGCTTGGAGTTTCAAGTCCGGCTTCAGTAATTGCTTCAACTAGAGTCTTGTCTAATTTAAAGTCGGCAAAAGTATGTTTATTTTCATAAACTTCTACTTTAGTGTCGGTTACGGGGTTGAGATTGATGAACTTTGAAACGTCAAAGGTTGAGAGTTGGCGTCCACCACGGCGTCCGCCACTGTTACCACCTCTTGAACCACCACCTGAAAACGATCGGCGTGGACTGCTATTCCTAGAAAAACTTCCACCAGAAGCTGGTCTAGAAAATCGGCTAGAAGAACCACCTGTTGAAGGACGAGAAAACGATCGGCGTGGTGATTTAGATTCACCACCGTTATTATCTGAAGAAAAAGCCCGTTTAGGACGGCTACTAGTAGAGGTCGACCGAGCTGGTCGGCTATTTGTATTATACATTATTATTTTTTATTTTAGACAGAGACTAAGATAAGTCTCGGTAGGTGTGCAGATGTAATCCATTTTGACTAGATAGAATCTATATCAATGGTGGCTTAAGAGCCCTACACAAGAATCTCAAGGTGCCAAGATAATAACATTGATGGGGAAGATTGTCAAAGAAATAATAGAAGAAATACAAAAACCGCTTAGTTTTCAAAAGAAAACTAAGCGGTACTTCCATTAAAGAACAGGTCAAATATTGTAACTTTGTTTAATTCGCTGGTCATGCTTACGCCAGCATTTTTCTTCTGACATGTACCAGGGCCCGGTACCTTTTTTATCATAAAGATAACGGGTAAAAGTGAGATAATCCTCAATTTTGTTGAGATTTAACCCCATTTTTTTGATGTCTCTTTCATGAATTCTGTTTATTTGGAAAAGGCCACTGTCACTCCCACCAGCTCTTTTTAGGAGTTCGCCATTTTTTTCGTGTACTAAACTAGATTCACACAAAGCAATGTACGCCATAATTGGAGCATCAAAAAAATTATCCTTTACTACGTAAGCCATTTGTAGCTGGTTCTTACTTAGTCTATGTTTTTTGGCGAGGTACTTGAGTTCATTCTCCCAAATCTGCTCCAGCTTTTCATTTGCAGTCAACTGAGGCTGTTGCTTATAAGAGTTGCTTGAGTTTTGATATTGTGGCCAGGAAATATCCCATAATCCACCCCAATTTTCAAAAATAATTAAAGTTTCATTAATTTGTTTTGAAGAATTGTGAGTTAAAACCAAAAAGCTCAATAGCAAAAGCATTACCAACTTAAATTTAGTTAGACTAGAAGACAATCCTAATCCTCCTCTAAAAGTTAAAAAAATTCACTAAAAATCTAGTGACTAGCCCTAAGACGCACTAAATCATCTTTTCTTACAAGGCTTATTCAAAATCAATAACCCCGAAGCTTTTAAAGCTAAAATCAATAAATTTAAGTTCTAAAACCATATCCCCATCTTCAGCTTGACTATATATTGTTAGATAGTAAGATATCCGCACTGTAATTTAGGTATTTCTCGGAATTTTCCTCTAAAGGCCATGATTACGGTTTCAATCAAGAAAATAATACCTAAACATGTCATTTAACTCTATTCTAGAAGCAGAAAAAGAAGCCGATATCGCTATAAATGTCGCTAAAGAAAAAGCTAAACAAATGGTAGCTGAAGCTTTGCTGAAGCAAGAAAAGGATATTGAGGAGGCTAAAAATCAAGGTGAAAAAAAACTAAAGGATGATTTAACTCAGTTTGAGTTAAATTTAAAAGAAGTGATAAAAAATGAGAATACCAAGCTAGATAAGCAAGTGTCTCTAATTGAGGAAAATGCTTCTAAGCAAACAACTTTAGCAATAAAGCATATTTTGGCGAAGTTTAAATAAAACATGGCAATAGTTCCAATAAAAAAAGTTCGTTTGGTGATACATCGTGATGATGTGTCAAAGGTGCTTGAATTAACTCAAAAAATCGGTGTAATTGAATTTAAACCAGTCAGTGATATTGATGATTTTACTGGTGTGGATTTTACTTCTGAAAAGGAAACTCTGGCTATATTAAGTCAAATTGAGCGTTCTGTAGCATTTTTAGCAAATTTTGAGACAAAATTAGGTACATATGATTCTCTGGTGCAGGGAACGAGTATTCCTGTTAAAGAATCGCAGTTACCCAGTAGTCAGTTGTCTGAAGCAGAATTAATAAAAATCTTAGCTGAAGTTGAGGAAATACAAAGAGAGATAAATGCTAATCAAGAGAAAGTTCGTAGTGCGAATGAAAAGAAAGTTGTTATTTTACCTTGGCAGACACTGACAATTTCACCAAATGCATTTAATACAAAATTTACCCAGACCACACTCATTAAATTCACTCGAAATATTGTTGTGAAGAAAGATAGTCTTGTTTTGTCGATGTCTCAACAACTAGAAGAATCTTTAGTTCAGGCTGGAATTGAGGGTATGGTGACGGAAATTTCTAATAAATTGGCCAGTGTAACAATTTATAAAACTACAAGCTCGATAAATTTGTTGCCACAAGTATTAAAGAATATTAGTGCTGAAATCGTATCTTTGCCTCATATTAAAGGTTTGCCATCTGAGGAAATTGTTAACTTGGAGTTACATCTTCAAGATTTACATAATAAAACTTTAGAACTAAAAGAGCGAGTGACGGATTTTGCTCAAAAAAACCTTAGCGCTCTACGTATTACTCACGACATTTACGTCTGGGAAAAGGATCGGCAGACAGTGCTTGATGAGGCAAAAGCTACTAAAAGAGTAGTGATGATGGAGGGTTGGTGTGTGGCAGATAAATTACCAATTTTAAAGGCTAAGATTTTAGAATCTAATGTTTTGTGTGAAGTCTCAGAACTTACTTTGTCTAAAAATGAGGAGCCACCAGTAGACTTAAAAAATAATTCTTTTGTTAAGCCTTTTGAAATTATTACCAGACTGAACGGTCTGCCAGGGTATAAAGATCTTGACCCGACACCATTTATGGCTGTTTTCTTCCTGATATTCTTTGGTTTTTCTTTAACAGATGTCGGTTACGGTTTGATTTTAATGATGTTGTCTCTACCTTTCATCATATACTTTGTTGTATCAGAGTCTGCCAAGCAAGCGGCTAAGCTACTGTTTATGGTTGGATTAAGTACGGCTGTAATTGGTGCTTTCTTTGCTAGCTATTTCGGTATCAATGCTAAATATTTACCTGAATTTTTACTGAATCTGCAAATGTATGATCCAATAGCAAACCCACTACCAGTATTTTATTTGGCGCTAACTCTCGGTGTGATACAAGTTATGTTCGGTATCTTCTTGAAGATTGTTAGTGAAGCTAAAAATGGAAGATTGATTAGTGGTATTTTAACACAGGGCACTTGGCTATTTCTTTTTACTGCACTAATTTTGTATGGAGCATCAATATTGGGCTATATTACCTCAGTTTCAGCAGAAAAATTGCAAACTCTAGTTTATTTAGCCCTTGCTTCAGTATTGCTTGGTAATGGATCTGTTGGGGAGACTATTGGGGAAAAAATTAAGTTAGGTTTACTAAGTCTATATAACAGTGTTAGTTATTTTTCAGACATCTTATCCTACTCAAGGTTGTTGGCTCTGTGTTTGGCTACCAGCGCTTTAGCTTTTGCGGTAAATCTAATCGCAGGCATTATGTATGATCTGATCCCTTACGTTGGTGCCGTGTTAGCAATTCTGGTTTTGATTGTTGGGCACGTTTTTACCATAGCGGTAAATACTCTAGGGGCTTTCATTCATAGTGCACGTTTGCAGTTCGTAGAGTTCTTTGGTAAGTTTATCGCCGGTACCGGCAAAGAATTTAGGCCACTCTCTAGAAAGGAGTCCTTTATAAGTGTGATAAAGGATAGTGGTTAATTTCAACTTATTTATCATTACTTTTTATTTATAAATTTTTAGACAAAATAATTTTATGGAATCAACGATTGGAATAGTATTAGTTTTCACAGCCGCTGTAGTTACAGCCGTTCTAGCTTTTTTTGGCTCAGCAATCGGTATGTACTTGGCTGGTAAAGCAGCATCAGGAGTTTTAACAGAAAGACCAGATCTTTTTAGTAAGATGTTGATCTTGCAAGCTTTGCCTGGATCACAAGGTATCTATGGTCTAGTAGGAGCTTTCTTGATCCTTAACTTCTCTGGTATTTTGAGCGGAGGTGACTTATCAGGTATTACTGCTAATACAGGATGGCTTTACTTGCTTGCTGGTTTACCAATTGGTCTTGCTGGTTTGTTCTCTGGTATTTATCAAGGTTCAGTAGCAGCTTCAGGAGTTCTTATGGTAGCAAAGGATGAATCAAATCTCGGAAAGGCGATTGTGGTAGCGGCGATGATTGAAACTTGGGCTATTTTCGGCGTTCTCATTAGCTTCATCTTACTTGTTTCTATTGCCGGTTAATAAACAATCTAAATGTCTTTACAAGCTATAGTTGAAAAAATTAAAGTTGATACTGATACTGAAATTCAGTCCGTTTTTACTGAAGTAGCAAAACGGGTTGCTGGTATTGTTCAAGACACTGACCAACAAATAGCTGAAATTACCGCATCTTTTGCCTCAAGTGTTGAAAAGCAAAAGATTCAACGTGAAACTGTAATGCGTTCGTTGGAAAAACAAAAAGCAAATATGGCTATTCAAACCACTAAGCGTCGTCTGTTGGACGAGGTTTATTCTAAGGCTTTGGATGAAATATATGCTTTATCTTCAGTGGAGTATGTGGCGATGTTGACCGATAAATATAAAACTTTAGTACCAAAAGATGTGAAAGTTGTTTCAGTTTTGTCACCAGAAAATCGTCAATCCGAAACAGCTGAGATTTCTAAAATTTTAGGTTGGTCTGCCACCATTAGTGTTAATGATAAATTGAAAGGAGGTTGTGTTTTAGTCGGTGAAAATTTTGAATTTGATTTGTCGGTAGAATCTCTTTTTACAGAAGAGAGAACAAAATCAGAAATAGAGATTGCACAAATGTTATTTCCTGTAAAATAAAGTCACCCAACCATATCTCATGGAAACATCTTACATTTATAGTTCAAGTCGTATCAAAGTAGTTGAAAAAAAACTACTTAACGAATCTGATATAGAAAGATTGCTGGCTTCATATAGGTCAGATTTGGTTAGGGTTCTTAGAGAAACCTATCTCTCATCCTATATTGTAAATGATGAGGTTGGTGATTTGTTTAAGGCGTTAGAACTAAGTGTCTTAGATAGCAAGAGATTATTAGAAAAGATAGCTCCAGATCCAAAGTTATTTGAATTTTGGTGGGTTCGTTATGATTTTCAAAATCTACGAGTATTTCTTCGTATGAAGTCGGTATCATTGACGAATGAGGAAATTCTGCCTTATTTATCAAAACTTGGTAAATATGACCCAGAGTCATTGCTCGAACGTATTCAATCTAATGCATTCGATAGTTTCGAACCAGAATTCAAGATTTACTATGAGAAATCTATTAAATCATTAAATGAAGAAGGTTTTGTTGGGTCTGATCAAGTCATTGATGCTGGATATTTTGCCCTAGCCAAGCGTTTGGCGGAGGAGACAAAAAATAAAACTATCAAACAGGTGATTGGTTTGCAGATCGATCTGCACAATATTAAGACAAGACTTCGTACTTTGCAGGTTGATCGCACAAAGGATAACTCTTGGTTTATTGTCGGGGGAAGTTTTGATTTTTCTGAGATTGAGAAAGAGGAGCAAGTGTTAAAAAAATTACAAACTTTTGGTAATGCTAAATATTGGCAAGAGGCAATTGCTGAATACAAAAATGAAGGTCATTCTACACTAATTGATGTACAAACGGATGACTTTCTACTTAAAAGTGTTAGAGAGATCAATGGTGATGTTTTTTCTCTGTCATCATTATTATCCTATTTTATCAAATGTCAGCACAACGCATTGGTAGTACAGGCAATTATAACTGGCAAAGAAAGTGGTCAAGGTGAAGAGATTATTCGTAAACGATTGCGAAATATTTATGTCTAAAAATATTGATCAATATAGAATTGCAATCATTGGCCCAAATGATGTAGTGTCTGGCTTTAAGGTTTTGGGAGTGGAGTCTTTTGTTGCACATGATTCGGAAGAAGTTGTTTTGCAACTTAAAAAAATAAAGCACCTGACGGCAACTGGAGAGGAGAACTCAGTATTTGCTGTAGTTTGTATCATTGAAGATTTAATGCACAACATAGACGAAAAAGAATACGCCAAAGCTGTTAGTGGAGCATTACCAGCCATAGTGATTTTACCGAGTTCTAAAGGAAGCCAAGGCTTGGCCGAGGCAAGGTTGCGGAAATTGGCAGAGAGAGCAATTGGAGCAAGTATTATTTAATAAACATTTATAAATTTATTACCATGACAAATACAATTAACACACAAGAAAATACAAAGGCTGGAGAAATCGTGCGAGTGACTGGGCCATTGGTTCGGGCCAACGGCATGTCTTCGGCTAAGCTTTACGAGCTAGTGAAAGTGTCCGAAGAAAAACTTCTTGGGGAAATAATTGAATTGAATGGTGACATTGCTTCGATTCAGGTGTATGAAGATACGACTGGTGTAGGGCCTGGAGATGCTGTGTACCGTACTGGCAAGACTATGTCGGCCGCTCTCGCTCCCGGACTCTTGGAGTCAATTTATGATGGTGTACAAAGACCATTGAAAGCTATTGAGGAAGCTTCTGGTTCAGTGTATATCAAGCGTGGTATTGACGCTGATGCTTTGGATAAAACTAAAAAATGGGATTTTAAAGCCACGGCAAAAGTTGGAGACAAAGTTACTGGTGGTGATATTCTTGGTACGGTTGATGAAACCAAACTTATTGTTCATAAAGTTATGGTTCCACCAAATTTGTCTGGTGTGATTACAAATATCAAGTCTGGCAGTTTTAATATTACTGAAACTATTGCTGAAATTAAAACTGAGGCAGGAGAGGTAGAAAATGTAATGATGCTACAGTATTGGCCAATTCGTGAACCAAGGCCGAAGAACAAAAAGATTTTTCCATCTGAACCTCTGCTGACTGGTGGTCGATCAATCGACACTTTGTTTCCAATTGCTAAAGGTGGAGCTGGTTGTATTCCTGGGCCGTTTGGAGCAGGGAAGACAGTAACTCAACAATCTATTTCAAAGTATTGTAACGCTGAGGTGATTGTATATATTGGTTGTGGTGAACGTGGAAATGAGATGACTGAAGTGCTTTCAGAATTTCCACACTTGATCGATCCGAACTCTGGCGAGCCACTAATGAAGCGAACTATTTTAATTGCCAACACTTCCAATATGCCGGTAGCGGCGCGTGAGGCTTCTGTTTACACTGGTATCACTATTGCTGAATATTATCGTGATATGGGTTACAACGTAGCTCTTATGGCTGACTCAACTTCACGTTGGGCGGAGGCGATGCGGGAAATTTCAGGACGCTTGGAGGAAATGCCTGGAGAGGAAGGTTATCCAGCCTACTTGTCTTCACGTACTGCACAATTTTATGAAAGAGCAGGAGTGGTAGAAACTCTAGGATCAGAAGGGCGACAAGGTTCACTTACAGTTATTGGTGCGGTGTCACCTCCTGGCGGAGACTTGTCTGAGCCAGTATCACAATCGACTCTCCGTGTAACTAAGACTTTCTGGTCACTCGATGCTGGTTTGGCCTACAAAAAACATTTTCCATCTATCAACTGGCTCGGATCATATTCACTTTATGTCGACAACTTCTTAGACTTCTGGCGAGACAATGTCGCACCAGATTTTGCTGATGTACGAAAGCAAGCGATGGAACTTTTGGAAAAAGAATCTAAGCTGATTGAGATTGTACGTCTAGTAGGTATGGAATCATTGTCAAATAGTGACAAACTTACGCTTGAAGTAGCTCGTATGCTTCGTGAAGATTTCTTGATGCAAAACGCTTTTGACCCAAGTGACGCATATATGCCAATTAAGATCCAGTATAATTTACTTAAATCAATTATTACTTTCTACACTGAAGGTATGCCAGTTGTGACGGCTGACGAATTTGAATTTGCTCGTTTCAAACAAATGACCACTTACAAAGAAATTGGTCGTTTGAAAGAAAAACGCGAAGTGTCAGATTATGAAAACTTTATCAGTAGAGTCAAAGAAGAAATCAAGGCTCTAACCCAAACTAACGCTTAATAATATGAGTCAAAAAGAATACAAAACCGTTTCGGCCATTACCGGGCCACTGATGGTGGTAGAAGGAGTGAGTGGTGTGAAGTATGAAGAATTGGTGGAAGTAAATATTCCTGGAGAAAGTCGCGTGCGTTTGGGTAAGGTACTTGATGTATCACAAGATAAAGCGGTGGTACAGATGTTTGATCCAACTGCTGGTACACAAACGGAAGACACTCGCGTGCGTTTTACAGGAGACACTTTGAAGCTTGGTGTGAGTGAAGATATGCTCGGACGAGTCTTTACTGGTGCAGGAGTGGTGAATGACGGCGGGCCAGAAATTATTCCTGAGAAGCGTATCGACATCAATGGTAATGCTATCAATCCTTACAGTCGTGAATTTCCAAATGACTTCATTCAAACTGGTATTTCTTCTATCGACGTAATGAATACTTTGGTACGTGGACAAAAACTCCCAATTTTCTCTGGTGCAGGTTTACCGCATTCACGTTTAGCCGCACAAATTGCGCGTCAGGCAAAAGTAAAAGACGGTGGCGAATTTGCGATTGTGTTTGCTACTCTCGGTGTATCTTTTGAAGAAGCAGAATACTTTAAGCGTCAGTTCCAAGAAGCGGGTTCTCTGGAACGAAGTGTGCTTTTCATCAATACGGCGGCTGACCCAGTGGTGGAACGTATTTCTACTCCACGTATGGCTTTGACTACTGCTGAGTACTTAGCCTTTGAAAAGGGAATGCACGTACTCGTGATCTTGACCGACATGACCAACTACTGTGAGGCCTTGCGCGAAGTATCTTCAGCTCGTAAGGAAGTTCCGGGACGTCGTGGTTATCCTGGGTATCTATATACTGACTTGTCGATGATTTATGAAAGAGCTGGTAGAGTAAAAGGTAAGACTGGTACGATTACCCAAATTCCAATTCTTAGTATGCCCGATGATGACAAAACTCATCCGGTGCCAGACTTGACTGGATACATTACTGAAGGACAGTTTGTGATTTCTCGCGAACTATATCGTAAGGGTGTATTTCCACCAG
>JAGOSI010000061.1 GCA_018062385.1 Minisyncoccota bacterium | reverse complement strand
TCGCCAATATGAGGCCAGAGCTGATAAAGGTCTAAAATCGTTATTTTTGTATTTTAGAGTTATGAATAATTTGGCTAAGGCACACAATCTAGCCTATAAGGAAATTAAGAAGGTTTCGCCAGAGACTGATGTCAGTATTGTGGAGCATGTGATAGTGTTTGACGCTAATTGGAATCCATTCAATAAAATCAAGGCCTGGATAGCAAATTATCTTTGGACACACCACTTTATGAAAAAAGTCAGTCCATTTTGTGATTCGATTGGTTTAAATTATTATTTCTACACTCAGTTTGGCGATAAAAGACAATGGAAAAAAACTGATATGGATTGGAATTTTGCTCCCGAGCATATTTATGACGCGCTCATGATTTTGGGTAAATATAAAAAACCATTATTTGTATCTGAAGGTGGAGTGGCTGATGACGATGATTCTGATCGGGCTGAGTATATTAAAAAACAAGTTGCTGGTACTTGGCAGGCGATTCAAGAAGGGGTAGATGTTCGTGGTCATATGTATTGGTCGCTTTTAGACAATTACGAATGGGCGCTCGGTTTTGAAAAAAGATTTGGTTTGGTAGAAATAGACTACGCCACACAAGAAAGAAAAATTCGATCCTCAGCTTACGTGTATAAAGAAATTTGTGAACGAAACTCAGTGTTAGAATAAGCTGATGTCTTGGCTACTTTTGGCAACGATTGGACAATTTATAAATGCCATTGTTGCTTTCTTGGATAAATATATTGTTTCCGACGAAAAGGCTTTACCTAAGCCTTTTGTGTACGCTTTTTATTCCTGTCTTTTGACTGGGTTTTGGATCGTCATTTATTATATTCCTGGATTACAGCTTTTAGGAATTCCCACTTTAGACAATGTACATAAGCCCACTATTCAGGTTATCGGCATGTCGTTCTTAGCTGCTTATACCTTTTTTATGGCTCTGGTGTCGATGTATGAAGCCTTAAGAAAGGCGGAAGCGGTCAATGTTATGCCGGTTATTGGTGCTGTGTCAGCTATTGCGACCATGGGGATGAGCTACTTGTTCCTGGAAGTTACTTTAAGTAATAACTTTATTTGGGGGGTTATAGTACTTGCATTAGGTACTTTGCTGGTAGCGCAGTCGATTCCTAAAAGAAATACCGTTTTACTTCTAGTGCATAGTGGGGTGTTTTTTGCTTTGCATTACATTACAATGAAAGGACTTTTTCTAGAGACAAATTTTGACGACGGTCTCTTCTGGTCACGAATTGGTTTAGTTTTATTCGCTCTGTCACTCTTAATGGTGCCAGCGTACTATGATCGAATTACCGAACAAACAAAAACCACTTCCACCAAGGCTGGTTTTTTGGTTTTACTAACCAAGATTTTGGCTGGTATTGCCGCTTTTCTGCTTCTAAAGGCCACTCATCTTGGTGATGTGACAGTAGTGCAGGCACTTGATGGTTTGAAGTTCGTTTTCATTCTTTTGATCACTGTTTTATTCAGTACTTTTTTACCGGGCAGTATCACAAAGCATGAAGTTCGTCCTAAGGAGGTGTTTAGAAAGGTTTTGTATGTGGCTATAATAACGGTTGGGTATTTTATTTTATTTTTATAGTTATGTCTTGGTGGAAAAAAATTCTTATATCAGTATTGGCAGTAATTGTGGTCTTAGGACTGATTATTTTATATTTGGCTCAGGCTGAGAAGCCAGAAAAAATAACTTATGGCATGTCCTTTAATACCATGTATGCCACTGAACTCGGTCTTGATTGGCGAGAGACTTACGACGCAATAATCGATGATCTCGGAGTGCGACATTTTCGCTTGGCGGCACACTGGCCGATGATTGAACCAGTTTCTGAAACCTATAATTTTACTGAGCTTGATTATCAGATTAAACGAGCTGAAGAAGTGAACGCTGAAGTGATTTTGGCGGTTGGGCGACGCTTACCTCGTTGGCCGGAATGCCATGTACCAGAATGGGCAAAGAATCTCTCGATTGAGGAGAGAAATATAAAGCAGATTGAATATATGAAGCAGGTGATAGAAAGATATAAAAATAGTCCGGCGGTGCGTTATTGGCAGGTAGAGAATGAGCCATTTTTAGCTCTATTTGCTTTTGAACATTGCGGAGAGCTCGATAAAGATTTTCTAGATAAGGAAATTGCACTAGTGCGTGAGATTGACCCAACTCGCAAGATTATTGTGACCGATAGTGGCAATCTCGGTATGTGGTCGGAGGCCTATAAACGCGGAGATATTTTTGGTACTAGTGTTTATGTACATTTTTGGAATCCAGAACTGGGGCAGTTTAGAACGATTTTACCGCCTTGGGTTTATCGCGTAAAAGCCAGTTACAACGCTTTGGTTTATGGTGAGCGCCCGACCTTTTTGATTGAACTCTCCGCTGAGCCATGGCTCGTGGCGCCGATTGAAACTGTACCTTTAGAAACTCAATTTACTCGTATGGACTTGGAAAAATTCAACGATATTTTACAATATGCAGAAGATACAAGATTTGACCAACAGTACCTCTGGGGCGCGGAGTGGTGGTATTGGCTTAAGAAACAAGGACATAATGAAATGTGGGATAAGGGGAAGGAACTGTACCTTGAGGAGTAGGTTAAATATTTTAAATAAAAAGAGGATAAAGCCCCGCAAAACTTCGTTTTGCGGGGCTTTATCCTCAACCCACCCAATCCCCCCAATTCTAAAATGCTAAACTAAACAAATATGAAACGTCCTAGTCACGCTGTGTTAGTTTTATTTTTGGTTGTCATTCTTACCTTTCCCGTTCACAATACACAGGCGTTTGACGGTACCTTCACCAAACTTTTGTGTAATGTCACAAGTTTCTTCGGTTTTCCGTGTGAAATACAAACAGAAAACGTCACTCCAGTTGAATCCAAAGAAACTGCCACCGTCTTACCCCCCCCAGCACTTTCAGTCCCAAGCAATAATTACGAAACAGTGAATGCTGTTACTGAAGAAGTTCCTACCCCCACCTCTACCACTGTCATCGAAGAACACAATACTTATCCCACTACGGTAGTATATGAACAAACTGACAGAAACTTAAGTGATTATGAAATCCTTAGTTTGTTTCTTAGGTTAACAAAACTGATGAATAGTTCGGTAAATCCATCCGTTACATCTAGAGATGAAGGTGATGAAATTGATTCTGAATTATTCTTTAAACAAGTAGATAAGATATTTGAAAGAACAGGGGAATCAAACAACAATGTACAAGAAAATGTCGATGCTTTAACCTCTGCCTTAGATGCGTCTATTACCACAGGTATACTTACTGTCTCTGGAAACACCGATGTTGGTGGTGACTTAACCGTAGATGGATCAATTACTGCTGGCGTATTAAATGTAGCCGCACTTTCATCAGCTGGTGCCTTGGTAGCACCTTATTTCACCGCTACCAGCACTACCGCAACTAGTACTTTTATGGGGGCAGTGGGGATTGGAACGACGACGCCGAGCTCAAAACTTACAGTGGTGGGGGATATCGATATTTCTGCTGGCTCTGCCTACAAATACAATGGTGCCAATGTCATTACTGCTTCCACCACTCTCAATAACTACTTCTTTGGTGGAGCGGGGAATTTGACGATGACGGGAA